>CAMPAN010000077.1 GCA_946631895.1 uncultured Clostridia bacterium | reverse complement strand
CATCGTTCACGGTTTTTTCATGCGTTGCGAAAAAAAGGAAACTGTGTTATAATATGGTATTATTTGTCGGGAGGAACCGGTATGCGAAAAACGCTCTGCATCTGCTGCATGCTGCTGGCACTGCTGTTCTTTGCGTGCGAAAAACCGGCGCTTCCGCCCGTCGAAACCGCAGCGCCTTCCCCCGAACCGACGCCCGTCGAGCTCCCGGACGAAGACGTGGTGGAAACGATCGTTCCGGAAACGACCGCGGCGCCGACACTGCCGCCGACGCCGGAGCCCACGCCGGAACCCACGCCCGCGCCCACGCCGGAACCGACGCCGGAGCCCACGCCCGCGCCGTCCCCGTTCGGGATCCTGTGGCTGCCGGACACGCAGCTGCTGTCCTACTCCTATCCCGAAAAGCTGACCGCGCTCGGCAAGGAGATCGCCACGCGCCGCGAACCGGAAAACCTCATCGCCGTCGTTCACACCGGCGACCTCGTCGACAACGGCTTCAAGGATTGGGAATGGGACAATTTCGATCTGTGCCTGTCCGCGTTTTCGGACGACCTCCCGTTCTATCCGATCGCCGGAAACCACGACCTCGGCGTGAACCTGCTGCAGTACACCGCGTATCTCAAGCGTCCGTTCCTTGAAAAGCTCCCGCAGGATCTCAACTTCGGCGGCGGCAGGATGTATGCGGTGCCGATCGAGCGGGACGACATCCGGGTTCTGCTCCTGTTCGTCAGCTGGGACTGCGGAAAGACCGACGACGAACGCGCATGGCTCGACGGGATCTTTGCGCAGTATCCCGACACGCCCTGTATTCTCATCACGCACGCATTTTTAAAGGACGACGGTTCGCTGCATTCGCGCGGCGCGCATCTCGAATCGTACGTCGTTGCGCGGCATCCGAACGTGAAGCTGGTTCTCTGCGGACACCGGCGCGGCGCCGTCACGGTCACGCGATCCTATGACGACGACGGCGACGGCACGCCGGACCGCACAGTCCATGTACTGATGCTGAACCGGCAGACCGGCAGCTTTCAGTACCGCGTGCTGCGGTTCGATCCGCTCACCCGCGCGATCGAGATCCGCACCTATTCGCTCGGAAAGAACGAAATCCAGCAGACCGAAGGCAAAAATCTCCTGAGTTTCACGCTTGAAAACATGTTTTAATCCGAAAAGGACCGGTCCGACAGAGGACCGGTCCTGTTTGCGTACCCGTTATTTGGCAAGGTATCTGCGTTTCAGCGACGAGAAGCCGTCCCTGCCGAGGCTGTATGTGAGCTCACTGCGCAGTTTCAGATACTTCGGATCGTTTTGGTTATAGAGGCGTCTGCGCTCCGCGGGCGACATTCTGCCGAGCAGCTGCTCCGCCGTGCCGTAATCCGTTTTCGGCATGTTCTTTTCCGATGCAGCATACACCTGTTCGAACAGGGATTTCCCCTTGCCCGACTTTCCGCCGCCGGAACCGCGGCGCTTGTTTGCCGCGAGGTAGGCTTCATACAGCTCCCGCGCCGCCTTCACCGCAAGTTCGCGCGCGTGGTTGATCTGCTCGGCGTTGAATTCGTCGACCTCGATCTTCTTGTTCTGCTGCTCCTTCATCGCGTCGTACAGATGCCCCGCAAGCGTGGACGCGTAGTTGCCTTCGAGCGTGTCGACGTCGCGCTGCTCGCCCCGGTACTGGCGCTCCTTCACGTCGGAAAGATACGTGCTTGCGCCCATGCCGCGCGACCATGCGTCGGCGTCGAGCTCCGCGTTGATGCGCTGCGTCTGATCGCGGCGGTTTTGGATCGCCTGCTCATAGGCGGGACGCAGCCAGTTCTGAATCGTTTCGCGCAGCACGTCCTCCGAAAGCGGCGTGAACTCCACGGTTTCCGGCAGATACTGCTTCAGCATCTCCTCGAACAGGGATTCAAAGGTGACCTCCGGTTCGGACTTTGCGCCGGAGGGCGACTGCGATCCGCCGGGCTTGGACGGGTTCTTTCCGTCGTTGGGCTTGTCGCCGCCCGGCGTGATCGTCGGGATCGGCGGCGTCCAGGGATTGATGGGTGGTTTGATCATATTATTCTCCTTCCGTATGGTCGGCAAAAGCCGATTCGAGTTCCAGGAGCTTCTGATAAAGCAGCTCCAGATTCTGGTTCAGGTTGTTTTCGTTCTGCGCGACGCTGCTGTCGTATCCGTCCCGGTCGTCCGCCGGAGAGGGCATTCTCCCGAGATAGACCGGAAACAGCGCCTGCATGCCGGTCGGTGTATATGCCATGCGGTTTTCCTCCTTATCCCGGACGTTTCTGCAGATCGAACAGCAGCGTCGCCGGCGTGTCGAGCCGGAACGGTTCTCCGTTGACGGAGGAAAACGTGAGGCGGAACACGCGCCCGACGCCGCGCAGCGGGATCTCCGTCACGCTGCACGGCACGGTGGAAAACCGCGCCGTCGTTTCGCAGACGCCGCCGTCCGCGTCCGTGCGGACCCGGATCCTTCCCGTTCCGCACGCCGTCAGCCGCAGCAGGATCTTGTTCGCATCCTTGCGTCCGAGATCGAGCAGCGGGGTTTTGTACACGACGTCGATCGGATCGCCGTCATAGGTGGTGTTGCCGTCGAACGCAACGAGCTTTCCGCCCCCGGTCAGCGCGTGCAGTACGCCGTGGACGGTGCAAAGATCCGCAGCGGTAAATCCCCTCCGCAGCATGAACCGGTCCCGCAGGACGTCGTACTCGATCACGGTGTCGTTGTACGGCGCTCCGTAGCGCGAGCGGATCGCGAAATACAGCGTATCGTCGCACGCGGCGACGCGCGTTCCGCCGAGATTTGCCATGCGCAGCAGCGGTTCCAGCGCGCGAAACGCCTGGCTTTTGCGCACGGTCTGTCCGTCATAGAAGTACAGCCCGCCGTCCGTCAGGAAGAACAGGCGGTCGGCATAGCGCACGCAGGCGGTGTGCAGCGGCTGCCGGAACGACGCGTCCACCGTCACGATCCGGTAGTTCGACGGGCGGTCGCCCAGAAGGCGGTAGAGCGAGTCGCGCTTGAAGATCAGAAGCTGATTCGACAGCGCGAAGAGTCCCGTGATCGGATCGTCGTCGATGCCGACGTCCACAAACCCGCCGGACACGTTTTCGCTTGCGTCGTCGGGACGCCAGTCGTCGATCGTTCGTCCGCCGCCCGGCGCTTTGCTCCAGTACAGTCTGCTCGGCGCGGCGGGATCGCCCGCCGCAAACAGCCGCCCGAAATACAGTTCGGCATAGCTCACCGTCCGGTACGACCGTTTCTCCTCCGTTCCGAACGCGTCGACGGTCCCGGTCTCCGGGTCGAACGACAGCATCGGTTCGGATCCGCAGGCGATGAGCAGCCGGTCCAACGTACCGATGCGCACCTTCAGAAAATCCATCCGCTCTCCCCTAACGTCGTGTTCAAACTGATACAGCGGACGCCAGATCGCGGACGTCGCGTCATAGAGATACAGCATGTCCTGCGCGGCGGCGAAGTACCGGTTTCCTTGCTCGGTCGCATAGACGTACATCCGTTCGTACGGCGTTTCCGCACCGACCGTTTCCTGCATCACGCGGGAAAAACCGCCGACCGGACACAGCGCGCCGGAGCGCGTGTCCGCGTTATAGGCTTCCGGGCTCATATCCGGCTTCAGCAGTCCTTCGCAAAGGTCCATGCGCACGCTGCCGAACGCCGGAAGCGTCATGGTCTGATATGCCATAGGCGGCTCCTTTCTACCAGCAGTTCAAAAACCGGTAATCGGTCGGCTCGTCAAAATCGAGCTTCAGCCTGCGCTTGCGCGTTTCGTAAACCGACAGCGCGGCGGAGGCGTGACTCTGTCCCTGCGCGTCGTTCGTCATGGAGAACCGCCCGACCATATACAGTACGATCAGCGGATCGCACGCCGCCGGGAGCTCCGGTTCGTCGCTGTCCTCGACGAGCGGTTTCGGCAGATACCGGTATACGACCGTCACCGGTCCGTCCGGCACGCCGGGCAGCCGAAGCATCGTCGTGTCCGCGCCGTAGCAGAACGGGATGCGCATGCCGCCGCGCTCCGTGCCGAGCACCTTTCCGACCGTATACGGCAGCGCCGAAAGATCCAGCACGCCGTTCTGCAGCGGCAGCGGATCGCGCCGCCACGGACGGAAGGTCTCCGTAAGATCGACCACCGCCTCGTTTGCAAAGCGAAGCAGCTTTTCCTTCCACAGCGGCAGCGCGGCGGTGTTCTCCGGATGATCCAGTTCCGCAAGCGCGCTTGTCGTCAATTCCGTTACCGTCAAGGCGATCACCCGATCTTTCTGCCGCCCGCGCCCGTGTACGATTCCACGGCGCGCACGCTTTCCGGGATCTGTTTCCGGCTTTCGACGATCACGTTTGCGATGCGTTTCGGAACCTCGACGACCTTGTCGGTCGGGATCCGGAAGTTCACGCCGTTCAGCGCGCCTTCCAGAAATTCCCCCGTTCCCTCGGACGGGATATAGACGGCGACCGTCGCTTCCGTTGTCTTTTCTGCGGATTTCTTCTTGTTTTCCATCATCATGCTCCTTTCTTTGCCCCGGGGGAAGGACGCGCCTTCCCCCGGTCCGGTTCGTTATGCGGAGACCGTGTGCTCGATGCGCACGATCCACAGCGGGTTCAGCACCTTTGCGGCGTAGGCGGCAACCTTTGCGCCGACCGTTGCGCGCTGATTGAGCGGATCGCCGCTGCCTTCGCTGCCGTGCGGCTTGATGATCGTTTCCATCGTGCCGGAGCCGTCGACGTCGATGACGCCGTACGCGTCCGCGCCGAAGACCAGCGTCGCGTGGACGTCCCTCATGCGGAAGTTCGCGTCATACGCGCCCGCGTCGCAGGTGTAGAACGGCGTGATCGACGTATAGGTGACGCTTTCCTCGAGGGTCAGAATGTTCTGTTCGCGGTCATAGGACTCGATCGTGTAGTCGCATTCGTTGCAGCAGATCAGATTGCCGGGGGTGGAAAGATAGCGGATCTGCTCCTCCGTCGGTGTGTTTCTGAACGCGACCGTACGGATCGCGGAGCCGCCGCTGCCCTGTCTCGGCAGCATGTGGATCGTCTGGCGATAGACTTTCGCTTCGGTCGATTCGACGAACACGACGCCGAAGAGTCTGCCGATCTCGCCGGAGTAGATCTGTTCCGCGTTGCTGTACTTCGAAACATCCTGCCACAGCGGGTCGTTCTGCAGATCATAGGTCGCGTCCGGCGAGCAGATGCAGACGTAGTGCGGACGGCGCACGGAACCGTCGGTTCCGGTCGTGAACATGCGCGCCTTGTTCTTCTTCAGGGTGCGCACCGCCTTGCGGATCTCGGCAACCGTCAGGGTTTCCGTATCGCCGAGCTCTTCGCGGAGCTCTTTTCCGTTCGCGTACTGCACGTTGGTCGTGGCGCACATCGCGTCGCGCGTGACCCATTCGATCACGGTGCCGAGCTGCTCGCCCAGAAGTTCCGCGGAATCCGCGAGCACCTCGTCGTAGGCGGTGAGATCCAGAAGATCGCTGACCTCGACGTATGCGCCGTACTGGCTGACCTCCGCCTCAACGTTGGACTGCGAAAGCGTCTG
>CAMPAN010000076.1 GCA_946631895.1 uncultured Clostridia bacterium | reverse complement strand
GCCAGATTGATCTCGATCTCATTTTTGTCCCTTCTCACCTGTTCCAAAGTCTGTAATCCTTCCTCTCTCGTTTTCGAATCGGTCTATTCGATTGTATGGAACAATCCGACCGCATTTCTTTCGCAATTTCTATCTGTCAGCAGCGATTTTTGACAGCATTTATGCGCTTCAGCATACTATGGACATATTACCGCATACTAAAAGATAATAGCATTATACACTATTCAACCGGTATCGTCAATAATGCCGGATCATTTATTCGATTACGAGCATTCCCGGCGCTATTCTGTCGGAATCACCGGAACAGTTGTCGATTTCTATCATACATTTTTATCATTATATCGTCAACCTATCTGCCAAATGTTGTCATTTTGATTGTATTTTCGACAAAAAAAGCAGCAGAGCAAGTCTACCGCCTGATAAAATCCCGTGCTTATATATCCGATTCCGACGCCTGATGCAGTGTGTCGATATCTGCATTTTTCTCAACGTATTCGATGGAACACCAGATGTTCCGGAACATAGCATCTTCGCCGCCGAGTGCGATCTGCACCGTTTTGCGGCTTTTGTTGACTTTCAGGACCTTTGCTTCCATGCCGACAAGAGGTCCTCCGACAAAAGCGATCTTCGTTCCGACTTTTACAACCTGCGAAACGTCTACCAGTCCCTCGTAACGCTTCAGCCATTCGACAAACGCAAGGTCTTCGCCGTGCAGAGCACACGCGCCGTTCTCATAACGCAAAACTCTGAGAACGCCGGAATACCGCAGAATCGTATTCCAGTCCGGGCTGTCCTCCGCATCGAAAAACACATATCCCGGCAGCAGCCGCGCTCTGGTCCTTCTGAGGCCTCCGGCTTCCGGTTTGCTGCGAACGGCAAGAGGAGAAAACGCAGCGTAGCCGCTTCGCTTCAAAAGGTCGATGATGTGCCCCTCCTGTCCGCTTTTGCAGAACAGGCAATAGCTTTCCATCCCGCGGTCTCCTTTCCGGCATTTTCTTTATTATAGAGATCCTTGCTCCGCATTGTCAAGGATTCCCGTTTTTTCGCGATCGCCGTCGTTTGTCTCTTGAATCGGCGTGCCGTCTGTATTATACTGTATCCGATAAACCGGAAAGGACAAAAGCTGTATGATTTTGGTGAATCGGATCCAAATCCCCGAACTGCCGACCGGAAAGCCGCGCAGACTGTACATTTACCTGCCGAAAGAGTATGAACAAAGCGAACAGCGCTACCCGGTCCTCTATATGTTCGACGGGCACAACGTCTTTTATGACCGTCATGCCACCTACGGAAAAAGCTGGGGCATGCGGGAATACCTCGCAAAGACAAAGCTGCCGCTGATCCTTGTTGCAGTCGAATGCAATCCCGAGGGATTCCGCAGACTGTTCGAATACAGTCCGTGGGATTTCTCCGCGCCGCGTCCCCTGGGAAACGTGCAGGGACTCGGCAAGGTCACGATGGACTGGTTCACGACCGTTCTGAAACCGGAGATCGACGCGTCTTACCGTACGCTGCCCGATCGCGAACACACGCTGATCGCGGGCAGCTCGATGGGCGGGCTGATGTCGCTCTATGCCGCCGTGGCATACAATCACGTCTTTTCGCGCGCCGCCGTGCTGTCGCCGAGCCTGTGGGTCTCGCCCGCAAAGCTCAGAGAGCTGATCCGTTCGCAGCCGCTTGCGGATCCGACGCGGATCTACATGGACCTGGGCACCGCCGAGATCGACCCGAAGCGCCGCGCCCTTGCGGGCATGTTTGACGTTGCAAAGGAGCTCTCGAAGGCGGGCGCGGACGTCTCCGCAAACGTGATCCCCGGCGCCGAGCACAACGAGGCGGCGTGGGAAAAACGGATCCCGGATTTCTTCAAATACCTTTTGAACTAAAACGCAAATAAAACGCTCTGCAGAGCAGAAAGAGGAACAGACATGGCACTGTGTGCACGAAAAGACGTCCCCGTGCAGGAAACGTGGGACCTCAGTTTGATCTTTGCGGAAGAATCGCAGATGTGGGAAGCGCTCGACGCGCTGAAAAAGCAGGTCAGAACCTTTGTCGAAACGTATGCGGGAAAACTCACGACTGCGGAGAAGATCGTCGCCTGTCTCGATGAGCAGGAAGCGTTCCTTCCGACGATGGGCAACATCTGGTCGTATACGGGGCTTGCGGTGGAAGCGGACTATACCGACAACGCGCTCCGCGAACGCAACGAAAAGATCGGCGACGAGATGACGCGGCTGTACAAGGATCTGTCCTTTGTGGACAGCGAGATCCTGCTTGCGCCGCAAAAGGAGCTTGAGGCCGCGGTGCAGCTTGCAAAGGGCTGCCGCGTGTATCTTGAGAACCTGATCGCAAAGAAAGCCCATATGCTTTCGCCCGAAACCGAAAAGGTGCTCGCTGCGCTCGGCAGGACGTTCGAGGTGCCGTATGAGGTCTACAACACGCTGAAGCTTGCGGATATCGCATTCGATCCCATTACGGTCGACGGAAAGGAATACCCGATGGGCTATTCGCTGTACGAAGACGATTACGAGCTCGAGGAGAACACCGCGGTGCGCCGCGCCGCATCCCGGGCATTTTACGATACGCTGAAAAAGTACGAAAACACCACCGCGACCGCATACAACGCCTGCGTCACGCAGGAAAAGGTCCTGTCGGAGCTGCGCGGATATAAGGATGTGTTCGACTATCTGCTGTTTGAACAGAAAGTCACGCGGGAGATGTACGACCGCCAGATCGACGTGATCACCGAGCGTCTCGCGCCGCACATGCGCCGCTATGCAAAGCTGCTGCAGAAGAAGCACGGGCTCGACAAAATGACGTTTGCCGACCTGAAGATCGCCGTGGATCCGGAATACGATCCGCGTGTCACGATCGCGGAATCGCAGCGCTATGTGCACGATGCGCTTTCGATCCTCGGTCCGGATTACGTTGACATGGTGGACCGCGCGTACCGCGAGCGCTGGATCGACTTTGCAAAGAACATCGGCAAGTCCACCGGCGGCTTCTGCTCGGGCATCTATCGGCAGAATTCGTTCATCCTGCTCAACTGGAACGACCGCATGTCGGACGTGTTCACCGTTGCGCACGAGCTCGGTCACGCGGGTCAGAGCATGTACGGCGACGCAGCGCAGTCCTATTATGACTGCGACCCGTCCATGTATCTTGTCGAAGCGCCGTCCACGATGAACGAGCTGCTGCTTGCAAACCACCTGCTGCAGTCGAGCGACGATAAGCGCTTCCGCCGCTGGGTGCTGTCCAGCCTGATCTCGAACACGTATTATCACAACTTTGTCACGCATCTCAGGGAAGCCTGGTATCAGCGCGAGGTCTATAAGATCATCGACGCAGGCGGCAGCGTGAACGCCGATATTCTGAGCGACATCTTCCGCAGAAACCTCGAGCTGTTCTGGGGCGACGCCGTGGAGATCCCGGAGGGTGCGGAGCTGACCTGGATGCGTCAGCCGCACTACTACATGGGACTGTATCCGTACACCTACAGCGCGGGGCTCACGGTCGCCACGCAGGCGATGCTGCGCATCCGGGACGAGGGCGAACCCGCCGTGCGCGATTGGAAGAACTTCCTTGCCACCGGCGGTTCCCTTCCGCCCGTGGAACTTGCAAGGATCGCGGGCTTCGATATCAGCACCGACGGTCCGCTGAACGCCACCGTCGACTATATCGGCTCTCTGATCGACGAGATCATCCGTCTCACCGAGGAGATCGACGGGATCCGTTTGTAATCGAGCGAGAGAGGAAAAAACGGGCAGCCGTGCGGCTGCCCGTTTTGTCTGTCTGTTACTCCTGTTCGGTCGGATAATCCGACTTGCCGGTGATCTTGCGCTTGATGATCTTGCCCATGCGCTTTAAGGCGTACGGTCCGACGAGCTTCATCATCTCCTCGGCGGTGTGCATGTCGCTTGCGGCGGGCAGATCGCGGGAAAGATGGATCGCGTCGAACTCACAGCGCGTGGTGCACAGTCCGCAGCCGATGCACTGGTTGAGGTCGACCGTCGTCGCGCCGCAGCCGAGACACCGGTTCGCTTCGATTTTGACCTGCTCCTCGGTGAGCGGCAGGCGAAGATCCGCAAACGTCGCCTTTGCCTCGCCCGGCAAGAATCCCGGACGCTGCCGCGGCGAATTGTCGAACGAATCGGGCCGTGTGATGTCCTCGCGGTCGAACTCGATGAACTCGCGCCGGTCTCTGCCGATCGTCAGCGACTGACCCGGATGTACGAAGCGGTTGATCGAAACCATCCCCTCCTTGCCGTCCGCAATCGCATCGATCGCAAACTTCGCGCCGTGATAGATATCGCCGCCGACGAAGACGTCCGGCTCCGCGGTCTGATACGTGGTCGGATCGGCGACCGCCGTGCCGTTTCTGCGGATCTCGACCTTGCTGCCGTCCAAAAGCTTGCCCCACTCTGCGCTCTGACCGATCGCCATCAGCACGTTCTCGCAGGGAACCGTCTTCGTATCGTTTTCGTTATAAGTCGGGCTGAAGCGGTGCTCCTCATCGTATACGCGCGTGCAGCGTTTGAAGACGACCGCGGTGACCTTGCCGGTCTCGTCGCGCAGGACTTCCTTCGGACCCCAGCCGTTTTCGATCGCGATGCCCTCTTCGAGGACCTCCTCGACCTCGTCCTTTGCCGCGGGCATTTCGTCGCGCTGTTCGAGACAGAGCATCGTGACCTTGCCTTTTGTACAGCGCAGCGCGGTCCGTGCGACGTCCGCCGCGACGTTGCCGCCGCCGACGACAACGACGTCGCCCGAAAGCGTTTCGCCGCCGTTCTGATTCACGCGCTTCAGGAACGCGACGCCGGATTCGACGCCCTCGCCCTCTTCGCCGGGCACACCCGCCGTTCTGCCGCCCTGCAGACCGATCGCAATGTAGAACGCCTTATAGCCCTGTTTCCGCAGCTCGTCGAGCGTAACATCCTTGCCGACCTCGACGCCGCAGCGGAATTCGGCGCCCATTTTTCTGACGATCTCGATCTCCTTTTCAAGGACGTCCTTTTCGAGACGGAAACTCGGAATGCCGTTCAGGAGCATGCCGCCCGGACGCTTTTCTTTTTCGAACACGGTGACCGGATAGCCTTCGCTGCGCAGCCAGTACGCCGCGGAAAGACCCGCGGGACCCGCGCCGATGACCGCGATCGGATAATCCGTCCATTCTTTTCCCTCGCCGTTTTCGCAGCGGACCGTGAAGTTTTCGGGATGCTCCAGCTCCCACTGCGCGAGGAACTTCTTGATCTCGTCGATCGCGACCGGCTTGTCAATCGTGCCGCGCGTGCAGCGGTCCTCGCAGCGGCGGTTGCAGACCGCGCCGCACACCGCCGGGAACGGGTTGTCCTGCCGGATCAGCTTGACCGCTTCGGCATATCTGCCTTCCGCCGCCATCTTGATATAGCCCTGCACCGCGATATGCGCGGGACATGCCGTTTTGCACGGGGACGTGCCGCTGTTGTAGCAGTTGATCTTGTTGTGATCGCGATAGTCGCGGTCCCACTTGTCCTCGCCCCAGACATGGTCGTCCGGCAGCTCGTGCATCGGGTATTTCACCCGCGTGCCGTCCGCTTTGCACAGCTTCTGTCCGAGCTTTGCCGCGCCTGCGGGACAGACCTCGACGCACTTGCCGCAGGCGACGCACTTGCTCTTGTCGACGTGCGCGCGGTATGCGGAACGCGACATGTTCGGCGTGTTGAAAAGCTGCGAGGTTCTGAGTCCGTAACAGCTTCCCGGCGAGCAGTTGCAGATGCCGACGATGCGGTTCGG
>CAMPAN010000075.1 GCA_946631895.1 uncultured Clostridia bacterium | reverse complement strand
GACCGCCGCCCGCAGAGGGCATGCTCCGCGAGCTCATGGCAATGGGCGTGGACGAGGGCGTTCTCATCACCGCGCGCGAGTTCGGCGGCTCCGACACCTACGCGACGAGCCAGATCATCGCGGCGGCGATCGACACCTACGGCGTCGAGCCCGAGGACATCATCCTTGCGGGACGTCAGGCGATCGACGGCGACACCGCGCAGGTCGGTCCGCAGATCGCGGAAAAGCTGCATCTGCCGCAGGTCACCTATGCGGGCGAGATCCAAAAGGACGGCGACGTGCTGACCGTAAAGCGCATCCTGGAGGACGGCTACATGACGGTCAAGGTGCACACGCCCTGCATGATCACCTGCATCAAGGAGCTCAACAAGCCGCGCTACATGAACATCGGCGGCATCTTCGAGTGCTATGAAAAGCAGGTCGTCACCATGACGTACGACACGCTGAAGGATCATCCGCTGATCGACAAGAGCACGATCGGACTGCTGGGTTCTCCCACGAACATCCTCACGTCGTTCACGCCGCCGCAAAAGGGCGCGGGCATGATGCTTCCGGGCGACGGAAAGGAAACGACCGACAAGCTCGCGGGCATCCTTGCCGCGAAGCACATCATTTAAGGAAGGGGGAACGGAATCATGTTTAACAGCAGCGAAATCGAAGCCTTCAAGAACGTCTGGGTCTTCTGCGAACAGCGCGAGGGCGTGATGATGCCGACCACCTTCGAATTGATCTCCGAGGGACGCAAGCTCGCCGACGAGCTCGGCGTGGAGCTTTGCGGCGTCCTGCTCGGCGAAAACGTCGACGGCATTGCAAAGGAGCTCGGGCTTTACGGCGCGGACAAGGTCTACGTCTATGATAGCCCGCTTCTCAAAACGTTCACCACCGACGCGTACACCAAGGTCATCGTCGACGCGGTCGAGGCATTTAAGCCCGAGATCCTGCTCTTCGGCGCATCCACGATCGGACGCGATCTCGCGCCGCGCTGCGCGGCAAGACTGCACACCGGTCTCTGCGCGGACTGCACGCACCTCGACATCGACCTCAATAACTATCAGCAGTTCCTGCGCGAAGCGTCCACGCTTCCCGAGGACCGCATCGAGCGCACGAAGAGCGTCCGGCTCGCGGGCGCGGATCACTCCGTCGCGCGCGACCTCAAGATGACCCGTCCGGCGTTCGGCGGACATCTGATGGCGTCCATCATCTGCCCGCGCTTCCGTCCCGCGATGGCGACGGTGCGCCCGGGCGTTATGAAGAAGCGCGAGAACCCGCGCGAGGTCGAACTTGTTCATCCCGAATTTGACCTGAAGCCGGAGGACATCAAGACCGAGGTCGTCGAGACCGTCAAGGCGGCAAAGAAGCTCGTCGACCTGATCGGCGCGGACTTCATCGTATCCGTGGGCAGAGGCATCAGTAAGGACGTCGAAAAGGGTCTCGCCCTTGCGGAAGAGCTTGCAAACGAGCTCGGCGGCGTGGTCGGCGCGTCCCGTGCCTGCGTGGATGCGGGCTGGATCGGCGCGGATCATCAGGTCGGTCAGACCGGCAAGACGGTCCACCCGAAGGTGTATGTCGCGCTCGGCATCTCCGGCGCGATCCAGCACAAGGCGGGCATGCAGGAATCCGAATGCATCATCGCGGTCAACAAGAACGAGACCGCCCCGATCTTCGAGTGCGCGGACTACGGCATCGTGGGCGACCTCTTCAAGGTCGTTCCCGAGCTGATCGAATCCATCCGCGCGGCGAAAGCGGCAAAATAAGTCCCGAAACCGCAGCGATCCCGGGGGAAACCTCGGGATCGCTTTTTGTATGAAGCGGCGGGGGAAAGATCCTTCGGCGGCAAGCCGCCTCAGGATGACACAGCGGAAAGGTGCGGCGTACGGATTCCGCCGTAACCATCGGTCAATTCCTTTTGATGAATTGCGCAATGCACAGAACAATCCCCCCTCAGTCCCCATTTACACAAGGGGGGCAAGGGAGAGCACAAGCAAAGGCTTCCCCCTCGAAGAGGGTGGAGAAGCTGTCAACGCAGTTGACTGATGAGGGGGATGAATTGCGCTGCGCGCATGAATTGTCCTTCGGACGTGAATTGCGGCAGGGGGAAAGACGGCTACGGGCGCAAAAAAGGCGCTTCGCGGAAGCGAAGCGCCGGAAGGGATTTCGGATTACCAGCCGTAATAGCTCAGGCTGCGCGTGGCGACGCTCGCACTTGCGGCGACGCCTGCGCCGAAGAACAGGTAGCCGATCACGAAGATCAGAACCAGCGCGCCGCAGCAGACGCCGATCGAGATCAGGAAGCTCACGCGGTTTTCCTTTGCGTTGTGCTTGAGCGCAACATACAGCAGGAAGATCTGCGCGACGACGGCGGCAACAAAGAACGGGATCGCGAGCGCGCCCCAGATGATGCCGATGAGCATGTTCAGCGTGCAGATCAGCGTGACCGGGATGGTCGAATACGCAACGGTGTTCAGCGTGCCCATGAAGCTCTGCTCGCCGCGGTGGATGACCTTTTCAAGCAGGAAGTAGACGCCGAAGACGATCGCATTCGCAAACAGCGAGATCAGAATGCCGAACAGCAGGAAAAAGCCGAAGTTGGCGATGAGACTCGTCAGCTGAGAGGACACATCGTAGCCGCCGAGCAGGGAGCCGAAGGAGCCGAGAGAGCTCTGCAACGCGCCGGCAAGGACGCCGGTGAAGGAGGAGACGGTCTGACGGACGTTGATCGCAAACGCAAACGCGAAGACGAGAACGTTGAGACCGAGGAGGATCGTCCATTCAAAGGTGCTGCTTTCGCCCGCGACATGAATGCCTTCTTCGGGTTTTTTCGAGAAGAACGCCTTGACCGTGTTCAGAAGGTTTGTGAAGATTGCCGGTGTGGTCTTGACCTTTTCGGCGGGTTTTTGTTCAAACAGGTTTTCGGGAGCTTTGCGGCCGGGGATCGGCGCGCCGCAGTTTCTGCAGAATACGGAATCATCGGGGATCTGTGCCCCGCAGGTGGGACAAAACATGCCATTTCTCCTTATCATTGGAAATTTGCAAAGCGATACGGGAACGCTTTACAATATATACAGTATAGCACACCGCGTTTTGCAATGCAACAGAATTTGACGTTTTCGGTCGGAAATGCGTGATTTTCCGGGATCCGGATTCTTTTTTGAAAAAATGAAAAAGTTCGTAAATTTGTTACATAGAATTCGATTTTTTTTTGCAAATTGTGTTTATAATATAAATGAAGTATGGAACCGGACCAGAGAGCCGGTAAGGAGGAAACGGTATGCATGTAGCACTCGGTATTATTATGATTTTGATTTCTGCGGCTTTGGGCTTTTTCGGCTACATGATTGCAATGCGCGGCAAGTATGCGCTGATCACAAACTACGTCATGGAAAAGCATGCGGGCAAGGTGGACAGCCGCTATGCGCAGCGGGTTGGCTGGATCGAGATCTTCGCAGCCGCGTATTTCTTCCTCTTCGGCATCCTTGCACTTTGCATCGGCTCCAATCCGTTTGCATGGACCGTGCTGATCATCGGCGTCGTGCTGCTGATCGCGGCGGCGCTGCTGAACCTGTTCCTCGGCAGAAAGCTGTAACGCATGTCATTTTCGAAGGCGCGGTATTACCGCGCTTTTTTTGTCGGATAATATATGCAAAAAAGTCTTGCAATTTGCGGAATTCGATGGTACAATACATCGGAAAAAATCAATAGCCTTATCAAGAGTGACGGAGGGACGGGCCCTGTGAAGTCCGGCAACCTGCATTTGCAAGGTGCCAATTCCCGCAGCGAAAGCTGAAAGATGAGATGAATGAAAGCTCATCTCGGTGAGCTTTTTTGTTTGTCGGTAAGGCGGAAAGAGGAGAACATGAGAAAATCGTTTTTTACCAGTGAATCGGTCACGATCGGGCATCCCGACAAGATCTGCGATCAGATCAGCGACGCCGTGCTCGACGCGATCATCGAACAGGATCCCAACGCGCGCGTTGCGTGCGAAACCGCCTGCACGACCGGGCTTGTGCTCGTCATGGGCGAGATCACCACGGAATGTTATGTGGACATCCAGAGCATCGTCAGAAAGACCGTCTGCGACATCGGCTACAACCGCGCAAAGTTCGGCTTCGACGGCAGCACCTGCGGCGTGATCGTCGCGCTCGATGCGCAGTCGGACGACATCGCTTTGGGCGTGGACCGCTCGCTTGAAAGCAAGCAGGGCATTGATGCGGATCCGATGGACACCGGCGCGGGCGATCAGGGCATGATGTTCGGCTATGCCTGCGACGAAACGCCGATCCTGATGCCGCTGCCGATCGACCTTGCGCATGCTCTGACCAGAAAACTCACCAAGGTCCGGCAAAACGGCGTGCTGACCTATCTCCGCCCGGACGGCAAGGCGCAGGTCACCGTGGAGTACGACGACGATCGGCCCGTGCACATCGACACGGTCGTTCTGTCCACGCAGCACGACGAGCACGTCACGCACGAGCAGCTTGAACGGGATATGATCGAATACGTCATCCGCCCGGCGCTGCCCGCGGCGCTGTTTGACGAGAAGACGCGCGTGCTCGTGAATCCGACGGGACGCTTCGTCATCGGCGGACCGCAGGGCGATTCGGGGCTGACCGGCAGAAAGATCATCGTCGACACGTACGGCGGCTACGCACGTCACGGCGGCGGCGCGTTCTCCGGCAAGGACCCGACAAAGGTCGACCGCAGCGCAAGCTACATGGCGCGCTATATCGCAAAGAACATCGTCGCGGCAAAGCTCGCGCGCCGCTGCGAGCTGCAGGTCGCATACGCGATCGGCGTCGCAAAGCCGGTCTCCGTGCGCGTGGACACCTTCGGCACCGGCACGGTCGGCGACGACGTGCTGGAAAAGGCGGTCGGCGAGGTCTTCGATCTCCGTCCGAAGGCGATCATCGAAACGCTCAATCTGCGCCGTCCGATCTATCAGCAGACGGCAAAGAACGGGCACTTCGGCAATCCGGATTTCCCGTGGGAAAAGACCGACCGCGCGGACGCGCTCCTCGAAGCCGTCGAACGGCTGAAATAACAATTTGAAACAAGCGAATCGGAGAAAACCGCAAGGACTCCGATTCTTTTTTTCTTTGATGCAATCTTTCGGCATCCTGCCGCGTCATATATACAGAAACGCGTTTCGAGAAAGGAAACAAAACATGCAGGAACCAAACAAACCGGACATCGTCACCCGGGAGGGCTTTGCGACGGCGGCAGCGCCGTTGGAACGTCTGCTTCTGACGGCGGGCTACGGCGTGCTCCGCGATTGGGACGCGGCGGCGGATGCGGTGCAGTCGGCGCTTCTCAAGGCATGGCGCGGGCGGCGCAGCGTGAAGGACCCCGCAAAATTCAAAGCGTGGCTGGTGAAGATCGTCGTCAACGAGAGCCGGGATATTGTCCGCCGGGGCTTTGCGGCGGAACTGAAGGAAGCGGCGGCAGAACAGCCGTCGGATCCGGATGTAAGGATCGACGTGCGGCGCGCCGTCGACGGTCTTTCCGACCGATACCGCCTGCCGGTGATGCTGTTCTACTACGAGGACATGACCGTTGCCGATATTGCCGCGGCGCTGAAGCTGCCGCGCGGTACGGTGATTTCCCTTCTCCATCGGGGACGGGAACAACTGAAAAAGGAGCTGGAAGACTATGGAAGATAAAATGAAACTGCAGGAACTGGAGAAGGAACTGCGTACCGAACCGCTCAAAGCGCTGCTTCAGGAAAACAGACCGCAGCCGACGGCGAAAAGCCGGGTGCGCGTGCGCAAAACGCTGGATCGGATCAGGACTTCGCCGTGGAAACGCTTCGGC
>CAMPAN010000074.1 GCA_946631895.1 uncultured Clostridia bacterium | reverse complement strand
TCCTTCGGCGCGGCAAAGAAGCGGTCCGCCGCCTCCTTCTGCACCATGCAGTAAAACGACGCCGGCAGCGCTTTCAAAACCGCGCTGCAAAGCGGCGTGGTGATGTAGTACGGCAGATTTCCGACGACCGAAAACGGCGCGGGCGCGTCCGCGTACCGGAACTTCAGCGCGTCGCCGTGCACGACCGAAAGCTTCGGATCGGGAAGCGTTTCCTTCAGATATGCCGCCATGGTCTCGTCCTTTTCGATCGCGGTCAGCGATTCGCAGCGCGGCAGCAGAAGCTCCGTGAGCCCGCCGAGACCGGGACCGATCTCGATCGCGGTTTCGGAAAGCTGCATGCGGTCGACGCAGGCGGAAAGCCGTTCGCCGTCGATGCAGAAGTTCTGCCCGAGCGCGCGGTTCGGCGATTTTTGAAGCGACGCAAGCGCGTCTTTGACAAATTCGATACTGGCTCTCATGCCCGCAGTATAGCATAGTTTTCCCGGTCCCGCAAGCGTATAACCGCCGGCGATCGCGGGAATGCTATCGAAAAAGAACCGAAAGGAGATGCGTATCATGAAGCGATTCTTTTTGATCCCGCTGCTGACGCTGCTGATTGCGCTGGTCGGCTGTACCTGCTCCGTTCGCGGAAGCGCGTCGATGCCGACCAAGGCGCCGACGGCAAAGCCGTCCCCCACGGCAAGCGCCGCGCCGACGATGGCGCCGGTGACGACGCCGGAGATCACGACCGCACCGGTCATGCCGACGGAGCCTCCTGCATCCCCGTCCGCAGCCGCAACCGCAGGAAACTGAAACGGCGGGGCAGCTTCCCCCCGCGGGCGGAAGCCTCTTTTTCGCGTCTTCGATCGTTCCGGTCGGAGACGTTTTTGTTTGTCCCGCGCCGGACCTGCGCCGGCAATATTTCGTCCGCGGTGCGGGAAATATGTGTTTCGACGGGATAATCGCTTGCATCTGCGGTGCGAATGGGCTATAATTTTCCCATCGGTTCATTACGGAGGGGAATAATGGCAATGACGTTGCGGGAACTGAAACCGGGCGAGTCCGCGATCGTGGAAACGGTCGGCGGCGAAGGCGCGCTTCGGCAGCATTTTCTGGATATGGGCGTGATTCCCGGCATACGGATGACGCTTGTGAAGCTCGCGCCGATGGGAGATCCGATGGAGTTTCTGATCCACGGCTACGAGCTGACGCTGCGCGTGGCGGATGCGGAAAAGATCGCGGTGCGTCCCGCGGAGGCGGAACAGGACGCGCCGAGGATCACCCGGCGGAACAAGGTGGAGCACCCGGGTCTCGGCGAAACGGGACGGTTCCACATCAAGGAAACGGAAACGCCTTTGAAAAAGGGCACGAAGCTGACCTTTGCGCTGGCGGGCAATCAGAACTGCGGCAAGACGACGCTGTTCAACCAGCTCACCGGATCGAACCAGCACGTCGGCAATTTTCCGGGCGTGACGGTCGACCGCAAGGGCGGCGCGATCCGGAACAATCCGAACACGGAGATCACCGATCTGCCGGGCATCTATTCGCTGTCGCCGTATTCCGACGAGGAGCGCGTCTCCCGCCGGTTCATCCTCGACGAGAAGCCCACCGGCATCATCAACATCGTCGACGCAACGAACATCGAACGCAACCTGTATCTCACGATGCAGCTCATGGAGCTCAACGTGCCGATGGTGCTTGCGCTGAACATGATGGACGAGGTGCGCGGCAACGGCGGCTCGATCCGCATCAATGAAATGGAATCGCTTCTGGGCATTCCGGTCATTCCGATCTCGGCGGCAAAGAACGAGGGCGTCGACGAGCTCGTCGCCCACGCGATGCACGTCGCGCAGTATCAGGAAAAGCCGAGCCGTACGGACTTCTGCGACAGGGACGCGCACGGCGGCGCGGTGCACCGGTGTCTGCACGGCATCATGCACCTCATCGAGGACCACGCCGAGGAGGCGAAGATCCCGCTGCGCTTTGCGGCAAGCAAGCTCATAGAGGGTGATCCCTATGTGACCGAAGCGCTGAAGCTTTCCGACAACGAGCGCGACATGGTCGAGCACATCATCACGCAGATGGAGAAGGAGCGCGGACTGGACCGCGCCGCCGCCATTGCGGACATGCGGTTTTCATTCATTCAGAAGCTCTGCGACGCAACGGTCGTCAAGCCGCACGAGAGCAGGGAGCATAAGCGCAGTGCGCGCATCGACCGGGTGCTCACCGGCAAATGGACGGCGATCCCGGTGTTCATCGGCATCATGGGACTCGTGTTTTTCCTGACCTTCCATGTGCTCGGCAAGGGACTGCAGGACCTGCTGGCGATGGGCGTGGACGCGCTGACAAACCTCGTCGACGCCGCGCTGACGTCGTGGAACGTCAGTCCCGTGCTGCATTCGCTGATCATCAAAGGCGTGTTCACGGGCATCGGCAGCGTGCTGAGCTTTCTGCCGATCATCCTTGTGCTGTTCCTGTTCCTCTCGCTTCTGGAGGACACCGGGTATATGGCGCGCGTTGCGTTCGTCATGGATAAGCTGCTGCGCCGGATCGGGCTTTCGGGCAGAAGCATCGTGCCGATGCTGATCGGCTTCGGCTGTACGGTGCCGGGCGTCATGGCAAGCCGCACGCTGCCCTCTGCGCGCGACCGCAAGCTCACGATCCTGCTGACGCCGTTTATGAGCTGTTCGGCAAAGCTGCCGATCTACGCGTTCTTCTCCGCGGCATTCTTCCCGAAGTACGCGGCGCTCGTTATGGTCGGGCTGTACGTGCTCGGGATCGTCGTCGGCATCCTGTTTGCGCTGCTGTCCAAGGGCACGCTGTTCCGCGGCGAGGCGGTCCCGTTCGTCATGGAGCTGCCGAACTACCGTCTGCCGGGCGTGAAGAACGTTCTCCGGCTTCTTTGGGACAAGGCGAAGGACTTCCTTGAGCGCGCGTTCACGGTCATCCTGATCGCCACGATCGTGATCTGGTTTTTGCAGACTTTCGATTTCCGGCTGAACATCGTCGAAAATCAGCACGATTCGATCCTTGCCGTCGTCGCGGGAACGATCGCTCCGATCTTTAAGCCGCTGGGCTTCGGCGACTGGCGGATGTCCACCGCGCTGATCTCCGGATTCATGGCAAAGGAAAGCGTGGTCGCCACGGTCAACGTGCTGTTCGGTTCGGAGGAGGCGCTTCAAAGCGTGCTGTCTCCGCTTGCCGCGCTGTCGTTTCTGTCGTTCTGTCTGCTGTATACGCCGTGCGTGGCGGCGATCGCTTCGATCCGGCGCGAGCTCGGCAGAGGCTGGGCGGCGCTGGTCGTGCTGTTCCAGTGCGCCGTGGCGTGGGTCGTGGCGTTTCTCGTGCACTTCATCGGAGGAGGGTTCCGGCTGTGACCGCGGTCGATTGGATCGTCCTTGCCGCCGTGCTGCTCGCCGCAGGCTTGGCGGTGTTCTTTGCGGTGCGCAGAAGAAGGCGCGGCGGGTGCTGCGGGGACTGTTCCGACTGCGGCGAATGCTGCGGGAAAAAAGATACTGACAAATAGGACCGGCTGTGCTATACTGTATGCAATACGGAAACGGAGGGGGAGACTGCATGAAAAAGGGCGGAACGCGCGTGCGCATCGTGACAGGGATCACGCTGCTTGCGCTGCTCGCGGTCAGCGTTTATCTCGGACCTGTCACGCGTCTCTGCTTCTTCTATGTCTTCATCTGGTTTGCCGCGCGGGAGATGTCCGACGCGCTGAACCACATGGGCTTTCTGACCTCGCCGTGGATGGCGCGCTTCCTTGCGCTTGCGCTGTGCGTGCTGTTCTATATCAAGGACGAGACCGCGTTCTATATCACCGCCGCGAGCATCGTCATCATGCTTGCGCTGCTTGCCGCGCTGTTTCGCAAGACGCAGATGCGCGACGTTCTGGGCTCCTGTATCGTCTGCCTCTATCCGACGCTGTTTCTGCTCGGGTACGCATACCTGTCCGTGCGGCCCGAAACGCTGATGTACCCCGTGCTGTTGATCACGCTGCTTGCCGCCGCCGGCTGCGATATGTTCGCGTACTTCTTCGGACGCGCGTTCGGGAAGCATCTTCTGTGCCCGTCGATCAGCCCGCACAAGACGGTCGAGGGCTCGCTTGCCGGAACGCTGCTCGGCACCGCGCTCGGTCTGCTCGGCTGGCTGCTGCTTCGGGAGTATGCCGACATTCCGTGGTATGTGTACGTCATTACCTCGTTCTTCTGCACGATCGCGGGGCAGCTCGGCGATCTCGTCGCCTCCATGATCAAGCGGCAGGCGGGGATCAAGGACTTTTCCGATCTGCTGCCGGGACACGGCGGCGTCATCGACCGCATCGACAGCTTCTGCTTTGCGATGCCGGTGGCGTACTTTGCGCTGATCCTTTTCCGGCTGTAACCCGTTTGTTCCGGCTCTCCGTACGGAGAGCTTTTTTTGTCGAACGGAACGGATTTTCCGTGACGCCGAGCCCCGGCAAAGAGACCGGATTGATCCTTTGCCGGCGATTCGCCTCCCCGGGACGGCGCCCGGATCGCGGATTTGCCGCGTGAAGCCGGACGTATCTGCGCGAAATGCGGCGAAAGGATCCGAGGGACGTATACTTGCATTCCGAAGATGCGTATGATACACTAATAAAACCCTGTGGGAAAGGAGCGGAGTGCATGAAACGAACCCTGCTGTGGATCGGGACGGGCGTTGCCGCGGCCGCCGCCGTCACGCTGGCGGTGCTGATCTTCTGCACCTGCATATTCGGGAACCATCAATACCGTGCGGCGACCTGCACGGAACCGGAGGTGTGTTCGCGCTGCGGAATCACGCGCGGCGAGCCTTTGGGACACGAAGCGGGCGAGGCGACCTGCACGGAACCTTCCGTCTGCATCCGCTGCGGCGAACCGCTCGGCGAACCGAAAGGGCACGTTTGGCTTCCCGCGACCTGCACGGAACCGGAGACCTGCGCGCGCTGCGAAGCGACGCAGGGGACCCCTTTGGGACATGACATGACCGAACCGACCTACCAGACAAGCGCATCGTGCCGCCGCTGCGGATTCACGGACGGTGAACCGCTCCCCGCCGCGCTTTCGGACCGGTCGCTGAACGAGATGCAGGTCGGCGTGCCCGTGCCGTACACGACCGCGTCCTATGAGGATTACGACGTCGACGTGACCGGAACGGCGGAGATCGTCGATTACGCGGTGATCGACGGCGACGAGACCTTCCCCGCGCGCGAGGGTTATGAATGGCATATCGCGACGGTGCGGCTTGTGTTCTCGGGCGACGACGCCAAAAAGAACGGCGCGCAGGCGGCGTGGACGTACGGCGATTTCTATATCCTGGACGACGGGATGGCGGCGCGAGAGGGCGAGAACGGACTCCGGCCGTTTGCCGCAGACTGGTACGGCATGCGCGTGCAGTGCTGGCAGAAGACGGGTCCCTATACTGAGGCGGACTGGTACGACCGCGAGCTGCGTTTTTGCTGGCAGGAGGGCGTTCTGGTGCCGAAAGGATATGAC
Organism: uncultured Clostridia bacterium; assembly: GCA_946631895.1. Taxonomy (GTDB): domain Bacteria; phylum Bacillota; class Clostridia; order Christensenellales; family CAG-138; genus UBA3792. The sequence continues at coordinate 345 of CAMPAN010000074.1, read as the reverse complement.
GGCGTGCTGCTGATCCTCTATAACTACCGGCTTGCGAAAGACGCGACGCGGCTGTATCTGCCCGCGAGCGCCGTGCTCGACGACGCGGTCCCCGTGTTCCGGATGAAATAACAGGGGAACCCGGCATGCGGCGCAGCCGCAATGCATGACGGAGGCAATTCACGGTGCAACGGGAAGATAAGATCTTCCCCTACGGGTGTGCGATATGTCTTACGGCGCGTAATGATACCGTAGGGGCGGATCGCATTCGCCCGCCGGCGTTCCGGTGCCGTCCTGAGAGAAATCGTAAACTGCAATCCTGCTGCAAAAAGAACGGGCTCATGAAAAAGCCCGTTCTTTGCTGTT
>CAMPAN010000073.1 GCA_946631895.1 uncultured Clostridia bacterium | reverse complement strand
AGGTCGTTCTGGTCGACCACAACGAGGTCAGCCAGTCGGTCGACGGGCTCAACGAGGCGGAGATCCTGGCGATCATCGACCATCACCGCCTTGCCGACGTGCAGACCGGCGCGCCGATCTATGTGCGCAACGAGCCGGTCGGCGCGACCTGTACGATCGTCGCCTCGATGTTTCAGGAGCGCGGCATTATGCCGAACCGCCGCCTTGCGGGGCTGCTGGCAGCCGGCATCGTGTCCGATACGATCTTCTTCAAATCGCCGACGGCGACTCCGCGCGACCGTCTGATGGCGGAGCGCATGGCTGCGATCGCGGGCGAATCGCTCGACGAGCTGGGACGCGACATCTTCACGCCGTCCGCCACGCGCGAGACCGACGCAAGAAAGATGCTGCTCTCCGATTTCAAGCATTTCGTGATCGCGGGACACAAGCTCGGCATCGGACAGATCAACTGCATCGACTCGGGCGAGCTTTTGAAGCGGCGCGACGAGTTCCTTGCGGCGATGGAGCAGGTGAAGACCGAGCGCGAGTTCGACATCCTGCTTTTAATGCTGACCGACGTATTGAAGGAGGGCACCGTGCTGCTCTCCGTGGGCGATCTCGATACGGTCGAGGAGGCGTTCAACGCCAAGATCAAGGACAACACCGTATTCCTTCCGGGCGTACTGTCTCGTAAAAAGCAGATCGTTCCGGCGCTATCCATTCTTTGGGGGTAAAAATATGCAGATCAGAATGAACGGCACCCCGGTCGAGGTCCGGGCGGGCGAAAGCCTTCTGGATATCGTCAGGCGGCTGGGGCTCGACACCGACAGCCTGAAGACGCGTCCGATCGCCGCGGATATCGCGGGCGAGGTGTTTACGCTGAATTATATTCCGATGCGGCAAAAGGAGCAGGGCGACAACCCGACCACGTTCCGCATGCGCAAGGCGATCCGCAAGGGCGGCGGCGAGGTCAGGCTGATCCGCTACACCGAGAGCCGCGGCAGAGCGATCTACGAGCGCACGATCATCTACGTGTTCTTCCTCGCGATGCGCGAGCTGTATCCGAAGGCGCACTGCAAGGTGAACTATGCGATCGGCCCGTCGATCGACATTTCCGTCGACCTCGATCCGCAGTTTACGCCGGACGACATGGAGGCGATCCGCACCCGCATGCGCGAAATTGTCGACGCGGACTATCCGCTCGTCCGCAAGCGCCTCGACATTGACGAGGCGATTCAGCTCTTCAAGCAGGACGGGCAGGAGGACAAGGTACGGCTTCTGAACTGGCGTCAGTTCACCTATTTCGACGTGTATGCGCACGGCGATTACGCCGACTACTTCTACGGCGAGATGCTGCCCTCGACCGGCTACGCGAACGTGTTCGATCTCCAGTTCCGTCCCGGTGGGATCTTTTTGCTGCGTCCCTCGGACGCCGACGCCGACGTCGCGACGCGGTACGTTTATATGCCGAATCTCACAAAGGTCTTTGCACAGTCCGACCGCTGGGCGGATCTTATGCACTGCCGCTGCGTCGCCGATCTCAACGATATGGTGGAAAACGGCAGCGTGCGCGAGCTGATCCGCGTAAACGAAGCGCTGCACGAACGGCGGTTTGCGGAGATCGCGACCGGGATCGTCAACCGCGGCGCGCGCGCCGTGCTGATTGCGGGTCCCTCGAGCTCCGGCAAAACGACGAGCGCGAACCGCCTTGCGACCCAGCTTCGCGTGCTCGGCAAAACACCGATCCTTCTGTCGCTCGACGATTACTATATCGACCGTTCGCTGGTGCATCCGGACGAGAACGGCGAGATCGACTATGAGCACATCAACATGATCGACGTCGAACAGTTCAACGTCGACCTCGAAGCGCTTCTGAACGGCGAACGCGTGGAGATTCCGCATTTCGATTTCAAGACGGGCTCCCGTCAGATGCTCGGACATTACGTGCAGCTCGGGGAGGACGCGATGCTGATCATCGAGGGTCTGCACGGACTGAATCCCAAACTTCTGACTCCCCGTATCGACAAAAAACTGATCTTCAAGCTCTATGTGTCGGCGCTGACGACGCTGAATCTCGACGATCACAACCGCATTCCGTCGACCGACGTGCGGCTTCTCCGCCGCATGGTGCGCGATTACGAAACGCGCGGCGCGACCATCGAACGCACGCTCGGCATGTGGGATTCCGTCAAGCGCGGCGAGCAGCGCTGGATCTTCCCGTACCAGGAAAGCGCGGATGAGATCATGAACACGTCGCTCGTCTATGAGCTTGCAGTGCTGAAAAAGCACATCTATCCGCTGCTGAACGACGTCGATTCGTCAAGCCCGTGCTACGACGAAGTCATCAGCATCATCAAGTTTCTGAACTACATCTCGGACGCCGCCGTCGAGGATGAGATCCCGCCCACGAGCATTCTTCGCGAGTTTGTCGGCGGCAATACGTTCTACCGCTGAGGAGGGGACATGCGGAATACCGTCGGAAAACTGTGTGTGATCTTTGCGACGCTGCTGGTGATCTTTGCCGCCGCATTTTTCACCGTCTCGCTGATCCTGAAGGACGGCGATTATATCGAACAAAAGTATAAGGAGCAGAACGTCTCCCAGAGTCTCGGCGTCGGCACGCCGGACCTGTCCAAAGCGACGAAAGCGCTGCTTGACTACATGCGCGGCGAACGCGCGAACATCACGGTCGAAGCGCGCGTCAACGGCGAGGACGTCAGCGATCTGTTCAGCCAGCGGAAAGAAAAGGTGCATATGGCAGAGGTGCAGCGCCTTTGGTTCGGGCTGTCCGCATTCGCGCGGTACGGTGCGATCGCGGCAGGCGTGCTTCTGCTGGTCGGCATTCTGCTCATGGAACGCGGAAAACGCCGCGCCCTGATTTCGTCCGGCATGTTCTGGGGAACGGGGATCTTCGGCGGCGTTCTGGCATTCATGGGAATCTGGGCGATCCTGGATTTCGACAGCTTCTGGACCGTCTTTCACTTCATCATCTTCCCGAAATCGCTGATCCAGTACCTGTCCGCGGGCGGAACGGCACAGGCGATGAACGAGCTGAACTGGGTGCTCGATTCCGACAGCAAGATGGTCAACATGCTGCTGCCGATCTTTCCGTCGATCGTGCTGCGCGCGGCGATCTGCATCATCTTTGAGGTCGCATTTGTCGCGCTGGTCGCGTTGTTCGTGCGGCTTGCGTGGCGCAAGGAGGGCAAGCCCTCTCCGATTGCGGATATCGTGGTGATCGAGCACGACGAAAACGAGCCGCAGCCGATCGAGGGACCGGACCTCGTGCTTTCGCACAAGCTGCGGAACGCGCCGAAAAATCGCCGCGACGAGATCATCCGCCGCGCAAGGAACGGCGAACCGCTCGAAGACGAAACGCCGCTTACACCGGTCAAAGAACACCTCATCGACCCGATCTGGCCGAAGACCGAACCGGCGGCGCAGGAAGAACCCGTCCCGGCTGCGGCAAGCGCCTCACAGGAGCCCTCCGAACCGGCGGCAGACATCCTGCCTGCCTCTCAGGAGGGAGATGCCGGGCAGGAACCGGCGGAGGAAGAGACCGCGGTATCGGAGCCCGAACCGGCGCGTACGCCCGAGGAGGACGCATGAGCTATGATTCTCTTGCCGCCGAAAAACAGGCGGCTTTGATCGAATGCGGGCACGCAACGGTCCTTGCGATCGAAAGCTCCTGTGACGAGACTGCCTGCGCGATCGTACGGGACGGACGCGAGGTCCTTTCAAACGTCGTACATACGCAGATCCCGCTGCACCGCAAGTTCGGCGGCGTGGTGCCGGAGCTTGCGAGCCGCAACCATGTGGAGCGCATCGGCGCGGTCGTCGAAAAGGCGATGGCGGACGCGGGGCTGACGCTTTCGGACGTCGACGCGGTCGCGGTCACCTGCGGTCCGGGTCTGGTCGGCGCGCTGCTGGTCGGCGTGAGCTACGCGAAGGGACTTGCGCTTGCGGGCAATCTGCCGCTGATCGGCACGAACCATATTCTGGGGCACATCGCCGCAAACTATCTGACATTTCCGGATCTTGAACCGCCGTTTACCGCGCTGATCGCATCCGGCGGACACAGCCACATCGTGCGCGTGCAAGACTATGACCGCTGCACGCTGATCGGTCGCACGCGCGACGATGCAGCGGGCGAGGCGTTCGACAAGGTCGCGCGCGTGCTGGGACTTTGCTACCCCGGCGGACCCGAGCTTGAGAAGCTCGCGAAGGAGGGGGACCCGAAGGCGTTCCGCTTCCGTTCCGCGTTCAACGAGCGCGAGGACGAGTATGATATGAGCTTTTCGGGGCTCAAGACCGCGGTCATCAACCTGCTGCACACCGCGGAGCAAAAGGGCGAGGACGTGAACCGCGCGGACGTCGCGGCGAGCTTTCAGTACGAGGTGATCTCGATCCTCTCGGACAAGGCGGTCCGCGCCGCGTCCGACACGCTGGTGCTCGCGGGCGGTGTGTCCGCAAACGCCGCGTTGCGGGACATGCTCCAAAAGAAGGCAAGGAAAAAGGGGATCCGCTTCTGCTGTCCCGATTTCTTATACTGCACCGACAACGCCGCCATGATCGGCAGCGCCGGGTATTATCTTTTGATGAAGGGACACCGCGATGGGCTCGATCTCAACGCGACGCCGTATCTTTCCGTCGTATGATCGCATGAACACACAGCGCAAAACCAGAGAGATCAATATGCTGGAAGGACCTTTGCTCGGCAAGGTCTTTCTGTTTGCGCTGCCGCTGATGGCGACGAACCTTTTACAGATGCTCTACAACGCCGCCGACATGATCGTCGCCGGCATGTCGGGCGTGGAAGGCGCGATCGGCGCGATCGGTACGACCGGCGCGATGATCAATTTCATTCTGAATATCTTTTCGGGCTTTGCAATCGGCACGAACGTCGTCGTGGCGCGCAACATCGGCAGGGGAGACCGTGACGCCACGGAACGTTCCGTGCACACCTCGCTCGTGATGGCGGCGCTGTTCGGCGCGATCTGCGCGGTCGTCGGGCTGTTCGTCAGCCGCCCGATCCTGAAGCTTCTGGGCGACGAGGGGCACGTTCTGGAGCTTGCCTCGCTCTATACGCGCATCTACTTTGCGGGCGCGCCGTTCCTTGCGGTATCGAACTATCTCATCGCGATCTTCCGCGCCAAGGGCGACACGCGCACGCCGCTCTATATCCTCGCCGGCACGGGGCTTCTGAACGTCGGCATGAACCTCTTCTTCGTGCTTGCGCTCGGCATGTCGGTCGACGGCGTTGCGTACGCCACGGTCATTGCGAACGCGGCGAACGTTCTGATCCTGGGGATCGTGCTGATGCGCGATTCCGGCTGGTGCCGCCTGGAGCTTAAAAAGCTTCGCATCACCGGCGCGGCGATGAAGGAGATCATCCGCGACGGTCTGCCCGCAGGCGTGCAGGGCATGCTGTTCTCGCTTTCGAACATGCTGATCCAGAGCACGATCATCGGCATCAACAACGCGACGTGCCCCGGCGGTTCGGCGGTCATCGACGGCAACGCCGCGGCGACGAACCTGGAGGGCTTTGCGTACGTGGCAACGAACTCGGTCTATCAGGCGGCGGTCACGTTCACAAGCCAGCACCACGGCGCAAAGAAATACAAGCGGATCGGCACGGTCATGCGCTGCTGCTATTTCGTAACCGCGCTCGTTGCAATCACCTGCGCCGCGATCCTGCTGCTCTTCCGGCATCCGCTGCTTCGGCTGTACATCCAAAACGGCAGCGAGGTCGCGCTCGAAACGGCATACACGCGCTTCTATATCAATATCGCGCCGTACTTCACGCTTGCGTTTATGGAGGTCGGCTCGGGCGTTCTGAGGGGACTCGGCAAGTCCACGCTGTCCACGGTCATTTCACTGCTCGGCTCCTGCGCGTTCCGGCTTTTGTGGATCTATCTGATCTTCCCGCTTTGTCCCACGCTGTGGATGGTGTACCT
>CAMPAN010000072.1 GCA_946631895.1 uncultured Clostridia bacterium | reverse complement strand
ATCCGGCGGCGGGTCTGATCGACTATTTCCGCGGCGATACGCTGATCGTCATCAATCTCTCCCCCACGCCGCGCGATCGCGAAGCGTCACTCTGCGTGCACGAAAAGATCGGCGAAGCGCTGTCCTTCCTTTTGGATTGACTTTCCGGAAAAGTCGGTTATAATAATGCATTGAACGATTAACAGAAATCGGTGTAAGCAGCGATGCGAAAACACCGGAAAGGACTTTGAAACATGAGCGAATGTACCCATGACTGCAGCAGCTGCGCGCAGAACTGTTCCGACCGCACGGAAGAGAATGAGTTCCTTGCAAAGCTGAACAACTTCTCCTCGGTGAAAAAAGTCATCGCCGTTCTGAGCGGCAAGGGCGGCGTCGGCAAATCCCTCGTCACCTCCCTTTTGGCCGTCAATGCGATGCGCAACGGCGATCACGTCGCGATCCTTGACGCGGACATCACCGGTCCGTCGATCCCGAACGCGTTCGGCGTCCACGAAAAGGCGACCGGCAGCGACATCGGCATCTTCCCCGTCACCTCCAAGCTCGGTGTCGATATGATGTCGATCAACCTGCTTCTCGAAAACGAGACCGATCCCGTCGTCTGGCGCGGACCGATCATTGCCGGAACCGTCAAGCAGTTCTGGACGGACGTCATCTGGAAGGACGTCGATATCATGTTCATCGACATGCCTCCGGGAACGGGCGACGTACCGCTGACCGTGTTCCAGTCCCTGCCGATCGACGGCGTCGTCGTCGTTACTTCCCCGCAGGAGCTTGTCGGCATGGTCGTGCAGAAGGCGGTCAACATGGCGAACATGATGAACATTCCCGTGCTCGGCGTCGTCGAAAACTACAGCTATTTTGAGTGCCCCGACTGCGGAAAGCGTCATAACCTGTTCGGTGACAGCCATATCGAGAAGGTCGCGGCGGAAAACGGCGTCGAAACCGTCTGCCGTATTCCGATCAACCCGAAGCTTGCCGCCGCATGCGACGCGGGTCTCATCGAGCTCTATGAGGGCGATTGGCTGAACGAACTGACTGCCAAGATCGAAACGCTATGACACACGAAGAAAAAGCTCTGCAGTATTTCACCAACGGCGCAAACTGCGCGCAGGCGGTCGTGATGGCATATCACGACGCGCTCGGCATGGACGAAAAAACGGCGGCGCGTCTCGCATCCTCCTTCGGCGGCGGCATCGGAAGGCTTCGCGAGGTCTGCGGTGCGGTCTCCGGCATGATGATGGTCTACGGGCTGATGAAAGGCTACGACGATCTTCACGATCCCGAAGCGAAAAAAGCGCATTACGCAAACGTGCAGGCACTCGCAAACAAGTTCCGCGAGGAGAACGGCTCCATCATCTGCCGTGAGCTCCTTGCTCTGCACAAAGACGAGCAGAACGATCCCGTCCCCACCCCGCGCGATGCGAAGTTCTACCATTCGCGCCCGTGTATGGGCTTTGTTGCGTCCGCTGCAAGGCTTCTGGATGAAGCGCTGAAAGACTGAATATGAAAAGGACGGTTGAGCCGTCCTTTTTCTGTAGGACGGACGGTTTATCCGGGACGACCTTTATGGCTATATCATTTGACTTTCCGTATGTTCGTGTTATAATAAAATCATAAGAAGTTGAAAGGAGACGTTTATGATCCCGTATTCCAGACTGGATAAACCCGCCCTTGAGGCAGAACTCAAAACTGTGACCGAAGCCTACGAAGCGATCAAGGCAAAGGGACTGAAGCTTGACATGTCGCGCGGCAAGCCCGGAAAGCAGCAGCTTGATCTCTGCAACGATCTTCTGACGGCGCTGTCCGATCGTGCGGATTGCCGTGACGAAGCACTGGACGTCTGCAACTACGGCAACCTGTTCGGCATTCCGTCCGCAAGAAAACTCTTCGCGGAACTGCTCGATGTCAAGCCCGAGGAAGTCATCGTCGGCGGCAGCGCATCGCTCCAGCTCATGTACAATCTGATCTCCACGGCGTATACGCACGGATTGCTTCACAGTCCCGAACCGTGGTGCAAGCGCGGCAAGCTGCGTTTCCTCTGCCCCGCACCCGGATATGACCGCCATTTCCGCATCACGGAATTCTTCGGCATGGAGCTGATCCCGATCGCCATGACCGCCGAAGGTCCCGATATGGACGCGGTGCTCCAGTGGATCAAGGATCCGACCGTCGTCGGAATCTGGTGCGTACCGAAGTACTCGAACCCGGACGGCATCATCTACTCGAACCGCGTCATCCATGCGCTTGCGTCGATGAAGCCCGCCGCGCCGGACTTTGCGCTGATGTGGGACAATGCGTACTGCATCCACGAGTTCGACGGTGATTACGTCCCCTTCCCCGACATTCTCAAGATCTGCGCCGAATACGGCAACGCGGATATGGTCTATGAATTTGCGTCCACCTCGAAGGTCACCTTCCCCGGCGCCGGCATCTCCTGCATGTGCGCAAGCGAAGCGAACCTCGCGTATTTCCAGAAAACGCTCGGCGTGCAGATCATCAGTTTCGACAAGGTCAATCAGCTGCGCCACGTGCGTTTCCTGAAGGACAAGGCAACGACGCTCGCCCTGATGAAGAAGCACGCGGAGATCCTAAAACCGCGGTTCGCCGCCGTCTGCGACGCGCTCGACCGCGAGATCGTCTCTCGCGAGATCGGACATTACAACCGTCCGAAGGGCGGCTACTTCGTAAGCCTCTACGCTATGCCGCAGACCGCAAAGCGCGCACTGCAGCTTGTCAAGGAAGCCGGCGTAACGATGACGCCTGCAGGCGCTACCTATCCGTACGGACAGGATCCGTTTGACAGCAACATCCGCATCGCGCCGACGCTGCCGCCGGTGGAGGAACTGACCGTCGCGATCGACGTCTTCTGCCTCTGTCTCCGCATTGCAGCGCTGGAACAGTATCTGAAAGCCGCGAAAAATTAACTGTTGAAATGCTCCCGAAATCCTTTGACAGGCTCGGGAGCATTCGTTATAATAAAGGTGTGAATGATATATTATACAGGAGGAGATTCCCATGGAACTGAAAGACCAGATTCTGCAGACCAAAGAACGCAAAAAGGGGTTCCTGAAAGCCATGCCCGAGGGCACGCGCACACAGATCGATACGTACACGAAGCTCAGCAGGATTTCCAAGAAATACTGGGGCATCATTGTATGCGGTGCGATTCTTGCCATGATTACCTATCTGATCGCCTGTCTGTCGGGCGGCAGCTGGGGGCTGAATCTTATTCCTGCAGCGCTGATCATCGGCGGCAGCATCGTCGCCGCGTTCTATATCAAGTCGCTGACCAAGAAAGCAACCAAGGCGATCACGCTCGGCGCAACCGATTATGTGGAAGAACTGAACGCAATTGATGCGCGCATCGCCGGTCTTGAACGGGCGGAAAAAGCGCGTCTCGAAGCGGAAAAACAGGAAGCAAGAGCCAAAGCGCGTGCGGAAGCCGCACAGCGTGACGCCGAGCTCGCGCTCCAGCGTCAGCAGGAAGCCATGCAGCACGCAAATCAGGCGGCGCAGAATGCCGCACAGCAGGTTGCTTCCGCCGTCGAAAACGCTCCCGCGCCGACGCATCCGGAAGAACAGTAATCGAACCTTTCTTTCAGCAAAAAGCCCGCCGGAAAATCCGGCGGGCTTCTTCATTGTCGGTATTACATCTGTGTAAGGCGTTTGGAGATCATGTGTCCCTGATAATTGATATCTCCGGTAACCTCCTTGATCACGCGGATCTCCGGCGGAAGGTCGATTTCCTCATCCTTGTCATTCAGCTGCACATCGAGGATCGCGGTATCGGCATTGGTCGGATAGGTATCGATGGTGCAGTAATGTCCGTTATAGCGGAAACAGAACCGGCGCTTGCTGACGGAACCGTATTCCGGATCGACCTCCTCAGTCTTGCGGATATAGTCCTTCTGGGAAAGCAGGCGTTCGTTTTCGATCCGTTCGATCGGAGAGATCGGACGCTTCTCGCAATAGAAGTAGGAAATCGCGTTGTTGGAGACGACCTTGCGGACACGGCGTTCCGTGCCCTTTGCGCGCGCTTTCAGATAGGTCTGCGTGATGTTCTGCTCGACCGGCTCATACGGTGCAAGCACGCTTTCGTCCACATATTCGATCAGGAACTTGCGTTCAAGCTGTGCCGGCGGGATCTCGCCGAGGATCGTATAGACCTCGTTCATTGCCTTGCGGATCTTGTTTTCAAAGTTATAGGAGTTGCCGATCACGACACGGTGCTTGTGGTTGCGCCAGCAGAGCAGCGTCGCGTCCTCCTTCTCCCTCGCCTGTTCCAGCGTCTCGTAGCGAGCGGCGTTGTCGTAATTATACGCAAACTCCGCGCCTTTCGACGAGGATACCAGATGGATGACGGCGTCATAGGATGCGAGGATATCCTTTTCGGTCAGATTGAAGCGCGCAATGACCTGACTGAATTCCTTCTGTGATACATATGCTCTGTCGTCCATCACGCCGCGGTCGCACAGGATCACGATCTTGTCCTCCGGAACAAGCTGTGCCGCTTCCCACGCCAGCTTCTCCTTGTGCAGCTGAGAGGATACGACAAAGTACTGGAAATCAAACATGGAAAGACAGTTTCCGAACGGCTTGATCCCGAATCCGCTGATTAGCTCCGTCGCAGCCTCCGGAACGATGAAAACGCGGTAGCCGATGCTCGAAAGCTCCTTAACAAGACGCGACGTCAGCGTCGTCTTGCCGCCGGCAGGTCCGCCTGTCAGAACGATCTTTTTGATGGTTTTCATGCTTGCTCCCCTTCGATCAATTCTTGAACGGCACAAATCCGTCCATATACAGTATACCACAGCATTCTTTCGATTTCCACTCTTATTTTCGTCCGTTCCGCTTCTGAATGGATTCAGACCGATTTGGTGTCGGTCTGCTTTGAATGAACAGGACGCTGTTATGCCGATCGACATTCGGATCGTACAGAACGAAACGCTTCTTCCGAATTTCGATAGCCTTTGCAAAGGTCCCAAAGGCACACGGTATAATGCACGATCCTTCCTTTTATCAGGAGAAAGAATTGCCGTCTCCGGTCGGGAATGTGCTGTACAAAAATACGGGTTGCATCAAAAACCACATCCTTACGGCTTGTAACAACCGGTTCATTTTTTCTTCACATTTCTTTCATATAGGGCTTGCTATTTGACGATGTTTCCAGTATAATGTTTCTGTATGGAACTGTATACTTATGTCTTTTGGTATACGGTCAAGCATGTTCAAATCAGTAAGGAGGAAGAAACGAAACATGAGAAAAACCATTTCTCTGGTTCTTGCAGTCCTGATGATGCTTGTCCTGCTCCCCGCAGTCAAGCTGAGCCCGGCTGTTGCGGAAGACGCAACGGTTACTGACGAATTAACCGGTGCTTGGACCGGTGTCTCCGGGAACACCTACACTGATTGGTCCGGCAAGACAAGCAATTCCGATGCTGTCTATGCAGGTCAATCTGCCAGTCAGTATGATTCCATCCAGTTGAGAAGCAAGAATAATAACTCCGGTGTTATTACGACAGCTTCCGGCGGAACTTTCCAGAAGATCGTTCTGACCTGGAACAGCAACACCTACGGGACAAGAGTTCTGGATGTGTACGGCAAAGACACCGCTTATGCATCTCCGGCCGATCTGTATGATTCCGCAAAGTGTGGCACCTTGATCGGCAGTCTCACCTATGTTCAGGACGGCGACATTGAAACGACGCTGACCGCTGAAGCAGAGTATGCTTATATCGGTTTCCGTTCACATGATAGTGCGCTTTATCTTGACAAGGTAGAGATCACTTGGGCAACCGGCACAACGCCCTCCACGGAACCCTCCACCGAACCCTCCCCCTCCACCGATCCCGAACCGTCTCCCGATCCCGAGCCCGAGACCACGGCGATGGAGCTTGTGACCGAGCTCAAGAACGGCGATGAAGTTGTCATTTTCAACGC
>CAMPAN010000071.1 GCA_946631895.1 uncultured Clostridia bacterium | reverse complement strand
ATGTCAAGAGTTTTTTTCGCTTCTTACAACTCTTTTACACTTGTAAACAAAAAAGGCTCGTTTCTTTCAGGACGGCATGGATGAAGAGCTGACCACGGGCTTTGATCCGGTGCTATGCGACGGCGTCCCGAAGCCGCCGGATGAATACGTCCGCTGCTCCGGACGGCAAAAGCCCGATCCGGTATCATACCGAATCGGGCTTTCGATCATTTTCTGTTGTCTGTCTTTTTCTGAGAAGCGCACACGTACCCCGCGCCTGCTTCTGATCCTGCCGTATATGCTTATTCGCCGGTCTCGGGCAGCGGCGTATCGTCGTTCGGACTTGTGATAATGACGTCCGCTCCGCGTTCGAACCGGATCACTTCCATCAGTGCTTTTTCATACTGTTCTTTCATCATAGCAGGTTTCCTCCGATTCAATGATTGCTCATGTAGCTGCGGTATGCGACCTCGGCTTCGTGGAACGCATACATCGAAGCGACCAGCATCTTTGCCTCTTCCTGATAGTTCATGCTGTTTTCCGGCAGCGACAGCACAAAGTCGATATAGGAGAACGTCGAGACCTTGATCGTGAACGAACCTCCCGCCGTTCCCTTGATCGTGAACATCTTGTCCAGATTATGCGGGCTGATGCCCTCGATCCGGACCTCGAATTTCCGCGCGCCGCTCTTTGCCGTAAGCTCCGTGAGCCGCCACGTATAGGTGCTGCCGACGATTTCCGGATTGCCAAGCGACAGCGTATCCTTGCCGACCTTGATCTCCGGCGCAGCCGTTTCGGTGCCCAGAGTAACGATGAGCGCGGTTGCGGAATCCACGGCGATCGATATTCCCAACGTCTTGATATCCGAGTCGGCGACATCAATGTTGCCCGTGTTGGTCAACGAATAGCTCTCCGTCATGCGCTTGATCGATGCGAAATCGTACTGCGTCGCATAATGCCGCTCAACCTCGGTATACTTGCTGACAAGCTCCGGCTTTGCCTTGAACATGTACTTCTGCGCATAATAGCCAAAGTCGATCATGGCGCGGATGACGCGCAGCGCCTCGACGACGCCGTCCTGCGTGCTGTCGGCGCGCTCGAAGTACTTGACGTACTCCTCAAGCGAGTAGTGCTTATAGGAGATCTTTTCGCCGTCGCACCAAAGCTCCGCGGTGATGTCGTCCGCCATCTGGATCGCATTCAGGAAGCAAGTGAAGCCGAAGTTCGTCTGCGTGATCGAGCTGTGGCAGTCCGGATCGAAGGGATCGATCTGCTCCGTCGTGGACTGGCCGATCTTAAAGCGCATCTCGCACTTCGAGGTGTCGAGCCCCGTAAGGTCGACGTAGAAGTTGACGCCGATCTGTCCGGACAGCAGCACGGACTGGGTGCGGAAGACCTTGCGCATCGGCGCGTGGATCACGACGTCCGCCGCCGGCATGGTGAAGTACCAGCGATCGCCGTCCTTCGTCATATTCACGGTGTTGCCGTTATACGTGATGTACGGCGTGCCGTCGAGCGCGTAGCCCGCCTCCGCAAGGATCGAGACGTAGACCTTCTGGTTCAGCGCGAGCTCATAGATGATGTTCGTCTCGTTTGCGCGGCTGTCGCGGATAAACGGCGTACCGGTGGAAAGCGAGATGCTGCCATGCTCGAGGTTGTAGGTCAGCGATTCGGCGTTCAGCGGATTCACCGTCGATTTATCTGCGGCGTCCGCCTTGTATGCCTTCTGCACGTCGAACACATGGTTTGTCCAGTCGACGCGCGGATAGTGGATCTGTCCGTCGTAGCCGGTCACCTTGCCGATCTGCTCCTCGAAGAAAACGAAGACCATGCCGGTATACGCCGGATCCTGCGGATATTCGCTGTCGGAATAGCGGTAGGTCGGATATTCAAGGCCCATGCCGTCCGGCAGCCATTCTTTAATCGCGCCGTTCTGGACCTTAACGACCTTGATCTTGTCGCCCGATTCGAGCCAGGTCAGGACCATATGCTCGTATTCGGAGCCGTAGAGGCCCTTGATGGTCTCGTTCTTGCTGTTGATGATCTCGTTGCCGTTGAACTCCTTATTGATAAAGAGCTTGTCGTCCTGCCGGATCTGCGAGGTCGCAATGTCCACGAGATAGAAATCGTACGGCAGATGCCGGACAAAGATGCAGTTCTGGAACCAGTCGGAGGGTCCGCCGTAGCCCGGGCGGAAATAGACGACGCTCGTGCCCGCTTCATCGTTCGTGACCGTGTAGTTCGCACCTTGCGCCGGGTACCATGTGTCGATCGCGCCGTCCACGACCTTGACGACCTTGATCTGCTGTCCCGCCTCTAGGTCGACCGTCAGGAGCATCTGTCCGGAGACCGAGAGATCGTCGACGAACTTGTCGACGCCGTCGATGTCCGCCGCCGTCCAGCCGTACTGACCGATCAGGTAATAGCCGTTGGTTGCGAGCTTCTTATAGCTCGCGGTGACGGTGACCGTGCTTGCCGGCATCGTGAACGTATAGATCGAGGTCTGTCCGTCCTGCGACTTCAGCGTCACGTCCACAGCTTCGTTCGTCGAGTCGTTTGTGACGGTCAGGGTTTTGACCGCATAGTCCTCGTCCGCGTTGACGATGATCTGCACTTCGGTATCGGAGAACGCTTCATTCGTGCGCGGGATCGCGTTCATCGTGCCCTGCACACCGCTGTCCAGCTTGATCGCATACGCCATGCGTTCGAACACGACGTTGACCGTTACGTCCGTTTCGGGCATCGTGAAGGTTTTGACGCCGTTGCCCTGCGAGACCCCGTTGACCTCAATGTAGCAGAACACATAGCCGATGCTTTCTTCGACCGTGATCGTAACGGTCTCGCCGGGCTTCGCCGTGGTCTTGTCCGCGAACGCGGTGCCGAGACCGTAGACGTTCACGTAAATCATGTGCTCACCTGTCGCGACTTCCTCAAAGACCGCTTCCACGGTGATCGCATGGCCCGGCATAGTGAAAGTATACGAATTCTCGCTCACGCTTGCCGTGACGTCCAGGCCGTCGACCTTCAGCGCCCGCAGCGCGTAGCCCTCGTCCGGCGTAACGGTTAGCGTAACGCGCTCGCCTTCCGTTGCCTTTGCGGGGACCGTGATCGTACCGCTGCCGGTCACCGTCTTTGTAATGTTGTACTGCTGTACGGGCTGCACCTGCTGCTCCTTGAACACCACAGAGAGCGTGACCGCGTGATCCGGCATTGTGAAGGTGCCTTTGCCGGTCGCCTCATCATAGGTCCAGTCGTCCACGCCGGTAACGGAATCGAGCTCATAGCCCTCGTTCGGCGTGATCGTGACGGTGACGGTCTCGCCCTCATGCGCCTCGTCTTTGTCCGCGATCGCCGTGCCGTTGCCGTCGGTGGTGACGGTGATCTCGTAGGTCGTGATCACGTTCTTTTCGGCATAGAGGCAGTTATAATGCCAGCTTGCTTCGCCGTCGTAGTTCGGACGGAAGTAGACGTTGTAATTGCCCGCCTCGGAGATCGTATAGTTGTTGTCGCTGCCGCCCGGATACCATGTGGATTTATTCCCGTTGGTGACCTTAAACTGCGCGCCGGCGGCAAGATCCAGCGTGATCATGTACTCCGTCGTGCTCGAGCCGGTATTCAGCGTAAGCTTATAATCCTCGCTCACGCTCCATTCGTTCATGGAACCAACCAGATAGTAATCCGATGCGCCGCGCTCCTGCTGCGGTTCTTCCGTGTCCGCCGCCGCGCTGCCGATCATGCCGAAGAGCATGACCAGCGCGATCAAAAGCGACAGTGTTCGCTTCAATCTTCCGAAGAAACGATACTCCATTATTCCTGCCTCCGTATCATTAGACTCGCACCGCACCATGCATAGAAATCCATGCACGGCAGATCCATATATCTATGAATTATTATATTACGTGCCGAACAAATTGTCCATATCGGTCACGGATTATTCAATCTTTTTTTGAAGAAAAAGCACGTTGAATCCATCAGAATCGACCCTTTACGGAAATAGAACCGTTGATCGTTTTTCGGAACTCACCCGGGGCGTTTGAAAGGGGTTTTCGGGATCCGTGCCGAAGTACGGATCGCTGTTCAAAAGCAGCCGTTTCTGCAGACGGATGCGCTTTTCTTTTTCGGAAGAAGCGAAAAAGCTCCCCTATGAAGGGGAGCCTGAAAGGGTCGAAACCCGCGCCGGATCGCAGCCCGGCTGAAAGAACGGTCCCGACGGAAGCCGTGTCTTTTGTATCAGCGGATTACAGCAGTTTTTCGATTGCTTCCGCAATGTCCTTCACCGTGTTCTCCGCGAAAGGATTGCGGAGGTTGCCGACCTTCAGAAGATCGAAGTAGCCGACCGTGCCGCCCGCCCTGCACAGCGCAAGATAGTCGTTCCACGCCCGCTCGCGGTCCTCACGCATACGGAGGAAGAAGTCGAACGCGCCCATCTGCGCCAGCGCATAGTCGATGTAATAGAACGGATACAGGAAGATATGCTGCTTCTGCATCCAGAAGCCGCCCTTTTCGAGGAACGGATCGCCGTCGTAATCGCGCCACGGGAGATAGACCTGCTCCAGCTCGTGCCATACGCCGTAGCGCTCGTCGCGGGTCATTTCCGGCTTTGCATAGACGCGATGCTGGAATTCGTCGACCATCGTGAGGTACGGAATGACTTCGAGCGCTGCGGAAAGGTGCGCTTCGCGGTATCTGGGCGCGTCGTCGCCGAAGAACTTGTCCATCCACGGATAGGTGAAGTGCTCCATGGACATCGAGTGCACCTCGCAGATCTCGATCGGCGCCTGCCACGTTTCGGAGAGCTTGATCGCGCGCGCCGCGACGTACGCCTGGAACGCGTGCCCTGCCTCATGCGTCAGCACATCGACGTCCGCCGAGGTGCCGTTGAAGTTCGAGAAGATGAACGGCGCTTTGAGGCTCATGAGATCGGTGCAGTAGCCGCCCATGTGCTTGCCCGGGCGCGACGTGAGGTCGAACAGCTGATGCTCTACCATGAAGTCGAAGAACTCGCCGGTCTCCGGGCTCAGTTCGCGGTACATCTCCTGCGCTGCCTTCACCATCTCCTCCTCGGTGCCGTGCGGCATGGGATTGCCCTCCGGATAGCAGAAGGACTCGTCGTAATAGTGCAGCTTCTCCACGCCGATGCGCTTTGCCTGGCGCTCGTGGATGCGTGCGACGGCGGGCACGACGTACTTTTTCACGCCCTCGCGGAAGCGTTCGACGTCGTCCTTGGTGTAATCATAGCGTCCGCGGGAAAGGTATGCGAACGGGATATAGTTTTCATAGCCGATCAGCTTCGCCTGCTCGGTGCGGACCTTGACCATCTCGTCGTAGATGTCGTTGAGCTCGTCCGCAATGCCGGCGTACATCTCCGCCCACTTGCGGAACGCGCCTTCACGGATCTTGCGGTCCGGGTTCTGCATGAATTTCAGCAGCCCGTAGAAGTTGCAGGTCTCGCCCATGTACTCGGTCGTGCAGCCCGCGGTGAGCTTACTGTAACGGCTTTTCAGCATCTGCTCCTGCGTCATGCCGGGGATCAGGCGCTCGTCGGCGAGCTTCACCTGCGCGTCCGCCTGCGTGAAGACGATCTTGCCGAGCGCCGCTTCCAGCTCCTTGCGGAACGGATGGTTCACCATCGCCTTCAGCTGCCGCTCGTTCAGAATCATGGTTTTGCTTAGATTCTGATCGTAGTAGGTCTGCTCCGCGTCGTAGAATTCGTCCTTCGTGTTGACGTCGTGACGAATGTGCGAGATCGTGAACTGCGTCGCAACCTTCTGCATCGCCTCATCCATTGCGTAATACGCCGCGATCGCTTCCTCCGCCGTCTTTGCGTTCTCAAACGCTTCGACCAGCTTAAGCCCGTCCGCGATAAACCTGTCGACGTCCACGCGTTCATAGGGCAGTTCCGAGAATTTCCACATATATCTGACCTCCTGTTTTCATTGAACCCAGTATACCATAAAAACACCCGCAGGTGCAACAGAAAAGAGACGGTCGAAACCGTCTCTTTCGTGGTTACGCTCAGAACTTC
>CAMPAN010000070.1 GCA_946631895.1 uncultured Clostridia bacterium | reverse complement strand
CAGGCGTACGGAACGAAGCCGAGCTTTTCCGCGACGCGCAGCATGCGGGCGTTGCCCGACCACGTCTGCGTATATACGCGGCGCGCGCCGTGTGCTCTGAGATATTCGATGAACTGTTTGAGCGCTTCTGTGCCGACGCCGCAGCCGCGCGCGTCGCGCTCCGGGACGTCGATGCCGACGGCGGGGATCTTTTCCGGGTTTTCGACGTAATCGAGATCGAAGTAGCGGCTGACCCAACCGACGTGCCTGCCGTCCAGCTCGATTTCGAACTTCCAGCGCGGCGCGTCCTTCGGCAGCGCTTTGATACGCTCGAAGTATTCCGTCCAGCCTTCGCGCTCCGCTTCCGGCGTCGTTTCCTCGTTTTCCCACGGCGCGTCCCAGTCCATCCATTCGGTCTCCGCGGTAAACCACCGCACGTAGTCCTCGATATCCGATTCGATCATGTCACGAAGTACGATCATAGTTTCCCCCCGTAGTACGCGTTGATCCCACCGCAGTGTCAGCGCGTCGTTCTTCATTTTGCTTCATTACAGAGACAGCCCGCACGTTCCCGCGCAGGCAAAAGTTCGGCTTCCCCCTGGATGGAACGCGCACCGTTATGGGTTTTTCGGTTTCTGCGGAATCGGCTTTCCGCGCTTCATCGCGTTTTCCGTGCCGAACGTTCTGCGAATGACCGTCTCGACGTACTTTGCGATCATTTCCGTATCATCGAGCAGCGTGAACAGCCGCATCGCACGCGTTTGATTGACCCACACAATCTTCGTCGGCGCACGAAGCGTTTTGCTGATCCCTGCAACAGACAGCATGCCGCTTTCCTTCTGCATCTCCGGTACCTGCACGCAGTTCATGCCGCTGTTCTGAAAAGCCTGCGTAACGTCGGTCTTTTGCTGATACAGATCGCCGATCTGAACTTCCGAAATGCCTTCCAGATCGGCATGCGCAAGATACTGCGCAGAGTCGAGCATATACGCCCAGCCATACGCGCTTGCCGCCAGCAGAATATCATACTGCTGCCATGGTCCTGCCGAAAGATGTTTGATTTCCCGAATGAATGTGATATCGTCAATGTATTCCGTCGGCTCGGCTTTTTCCGTCGGCTCAACCTCTTTCGTCGTCTGGACGGCCGCCTTCTGCGGGGAAGGCTGCGGTTGTTCCTGCGGCGTCTGCGTTTCTTTTTTGCGTTTAAACCGGTCAAAGAATTTCATGGCTGTTTCCTTTCTGCATTTTTATTCTCTTTCGCCGTTCACGATCGCGGCATAGACTTCCTCGGGAATCATCGGCGACCCGATTTCCGTAAGCAGATCTTCGGGGACCGCACCGGTCCCGGCATACGTTTTGCCCGCCTGCCTTAAAAGCGCAAGGCGCGGTTCGGTCACGACGGCGGCGGAAGGCTCGTTGAACAGCGGGCTTTCCGGCACGGTGAGAATCGTGTGACCGCACGGGAACAGCAGCCGGAACTGCGCGACTGCCGGCTCAAAGTTCTGTTTACTGTTCGGAAAGCCGCAGCCGCAGACCATCAGGTAGCGGAGATGCGCAAAATCCGCCTGTCCGACGTGCTCATACCGGTCGCCGACCTTCTGCATCGCCATCGAGGAAAGCGGCAGCGTGCGGTCGATGAGCGCCTTCAGCGGCGCGGGCATGCCGTAGCAGTAGAGCGGAAAGCTCAGAAGCAGCAGATCGCTTTCAAGGATCGCTTCGAGGATCCCGCGCATGTCGTCGTCATGGATGCACGTCCCGCCGTTTCGCATGCAGGCAAAGCAGCCGGTGCAGTATTCAATGTGTTTGTCGATGACGTGGACCGTCGTGATCTCCTGCTCGCCCGCGTCCTGCATACCCTGCAGAAACGCGCGCGTCATGTGCATGACGTCGCTTTTGTCACGCTTCGGGCTGCCGTTCAGAACCAGAATCTTCACAGATGTTTCCTCCCCTTTACGGCGTTCCGTTCAGATACAGCCGGTACGCGCCCTCCATCTCCGCGATCAGCGGGCAGGCGTACTCCGCGTAGCCGTCGATCCGCGCAAGGATCCAGACGTCGTGCCCGAACGTGTGATCGGCATACAGCAAAACGATCTGTCCGGTTTCACCGTCGTATACGATCGTTCCGCCCGCGGCAGAATCGACCGGTTCCGCGCCGGACAGGTCCGGCTGCTCGCCCGCGTAAAGCACGATGCCGACCTCGCCGAACGGAGAAACCTCACGCTCGACGCTCAGAATGTCGTCCAGCCTGCCGTCGAACGCGTCCTCGACCAGGAACTGCAGCGTATAGCCGCTTTTAAGATACAGGTACGCCCGCTGCGGCTCCACGGTCCTTTCGCCCTCGCCGATCGCAAGCGAATTCAGGTACCGGATGATCGCGTCGAACCCCTCGCGCATGTTCTTGTTCAGAACCTGATTTTCGGATATACTGTAATACCCGTCCGAAAGCCGGAAGGACACCGTGGTCGTGTCCGCATCGTAAGCGATCATATCGCTGTACGGCTGCTTGCTCGCCTTTCGCAGGTCATGCTTTTCGACAAGTGCCGCAAGATCCTCCGCAGCTTTCGGGTCCGCCTGGTAGACCGTGGTGACCTCGCGGTCGGCATGGGTCTCCTTTTCGGAGATCTCAAGCGTCGCCCGACCGTTTTTGTCGATCGAATAGGATACGTTCCTGTAGCCGCCGAGCATGCCGCCGCCCGTCGAAACGGAACAGCTTTTGAGTTCTCCGGATGCAGCGGCGGGTCCGCCGGAAGTCCCGATTGCGGGTCGGCATCCCGCGATCGGAAGCAGACATCCGAACGCGGCAAGAATGATCATAACCGTTTTCCTCATAATGCTCCTCCTTTACCGCACGAACGGCGCGCGGTACATCGCGTTGATCTCGGCGATCTCCTTTTCGCCGTCGATATACGGCTGATAGATCGCCTCGATCCGTCCGCCGCCCAAATTGTCGCAGCCATTGCAGAATTCGCAGTCCGCGCCGCACGCGCCGAAAAGCGCCTCCCGTACGATCTGCTCGCGCTGTTCGCGCGTGGTGTCCCTGATCAGAATCGACTTCATGGCATTCCTCCGTTACAGTCCCAGATTGCTTCGCGCCTCCGCGCTGCTGTCCGTAATCATGGTAAGCGTTTTGCACGCCGTTTTTTCGGCGCAGGCGCCGCAGGTTTCAACCTGCTTTCTGCGCGCGCACTGCCGGATCGGACAGAGCGAATCGCAGAAGATCGTCTTTGCGCCCGCGACGCGGCAGCCCGTACAGTTGATCATCTCCGGCGTGATCGCAACGCCGTTCAGCTTTGACCATTCTTCGGCAACCTTTTTCCTGAGCGCGTCGTCGTTGTGCACCGTCGCAAGCCGCGCCTTGCACGTTTCGCAGTCCAGTCCGCAGTATGCAAGATAATGGTTTTTCGGATCGATCGCGTGCGGATCGGAACCGACCCGGATCCAGTACCGCTGCTCGATATTTCCTTTCTCGTTCACAAACTCGTTTTCGAGCACGCCGCCGTTGTTTTGAATCGCCTTTGCGGAGCCGACGTTGTCCTTTTCGCACGTGACCAGCGCGCGTTCAATCCCGAGCGCTTCGCATTCCTGCAGCGCAAGGCGCAGAAGCTCCGTGCCGTACCCCTTTCTGCGCTCGGTCGGGCGGATGCCGTCGCCGATGTGCCCGCCCTCTCCGAGAAGATACGCATTCAGATAATGCCGGATGTTCACCGCGCCCAGAAGCCGGTCGCGTTCCTCGTCCAGCAGGAAAAAGACCGTATCCGGCACCTTGCCGTCTGCAGGCTCTTTGGTGCCGAGATGTGCAAGATAGTAATCAAAATCGTGATAATCGTTTTTGAAGATCGACCCCGGAGAGCGGTTCGTATGATTCGCTTCCTGATCCGCCTTCCATTCGTCGATCATTTCGCCGAGCTGCTTTTCATATGCCTTTGTGAGCTTGATCAGTTTCAGCGCCATATTGCCCTCCGCTTTCGCTTTATATATTCTACCACAGCCGCGCCGCCGTGTCACGGGTTTCTTCACGCCGCGTGCCGGATGAAATTGACAAAACGGCGGATTGCCCCTATAATCTTTTTATACTGTAGTATTCTGACCGTTCGGTTTTCAGAGCGGTCGATCCGGGGGCGGAAAACAACATGAATCGGAATCTCAAACGAATGATTTTTGCCGCGCTGTGCCTTGCGCTTTGCATGGTGCTTCCGTTCCTGACGGGTCAGATCCCGGAGATCGGAAAACGTCTTTCGCCAATGCACATCCCCGTGCTCCTTTGCGGGTTTCTGTGCGGGTGGCCGTGGGGTCTTGCGGTCGGCGCGATCGCACCGATCCTGCGCTCCGCGCTGTTCGGCATGCCGGCTATGGGACCGGACGCGTTCAGCATGGCGTTTGAGCTTGCGGCGTACGGCGCGGTTGCCGGACTTCTGTACCGGCTGCTGCCGAAAAAACCGTGGAGCGTCTACATTTCGCTGATCATCGCCATGATCGTCGGACGTCTCGTCTGGGGGCTTGCGAAGTGGGCGATGCTCGGACCGTCGTTTACGCTGCAGATGTTTCTTGCGGGAGCAATTGTCAAAGCGCTCCCCGGCATCATCCTGCATATTGTGCTGATCCCGCCGATCGTGCTTGCTCTTTCAAAAGCGGGATTTGCAGAAAACAACCGGAGGGCAGAGGAATGAAAACGCTGTATCTGGACTGCGGCATGGGGGCGGCGGGCGATATGCTCTGCGCCGCGCTTCTGGAGCTCATGCCCGATCCCGACGGCGCCGTCCGCGCGCTGAACGGAATCGGCGTTCCGCATGTCGTGTATGAAAAGATCGCTTCCGAAAAGTGCGGCATCACCGGCACGCATCTTTCCGTGCGCGTCGGCGGCGAAGAGGAGCATGAACCGGCGGAGGGACATCACGAGCACGCGCATCACCGCGCGCACAGCGATCTTGCATCGATCGAAACGATCCTTGCGGGACTGCACGTTTCGGACGGCGTCAAAGCGAACGCGCTTCGGATCTACCGTCTGCTCGCGGACGCGGAGAGCCGCGTGCACGGCTGTCCGGTCGAGATGATCCATTTTCACGAGGTCGGCGCGCTCGACGCGATCGCGGACGTTGCGGCGTTCTGTTTTCTGATGGAGCGGCTTTCGCCGGATCAGGTGATCGCCTCCCCCGTCCGCGTCGGCAGCGGCACGGTCCGCTGTGCGCACGGCGTGCTTCCCGTGCCCGCGCCTGCGACGGCATACCTTTTGAAGGACGTGCCGATCTACGGCGGCGAAATCAAAGGCGAGCTCTGCACACCGACCGGCGCGGCGCTTCTGCGGCACTTTGTCACGCAATTCGGTCCGATGCCCGTCATGCGCATTTCTTCGATCGGCTACGGCATGGGTACGAAGGACTTCGACACGGCAAACTGCGTCCGCGCCATGCTCGGCGAAACGGAAATAAACGATACGGAAACGGTCTTTGAGCTGTCCGCCAACGTCGACGATATGACCGCGGAGCAGCTTGGCTTTGCGTCGGAACGCCTGTTTGAGGCGGGCGCCGTCGAGGTCTATACCGTTCCGGTCGGCATGAAAAAGAGCCGCCCCGGCACGCTGCTCCGCGCGATCGTGAAACGCGGTGAAAAGGACGCCGTCCTTTCGGCGTTCTTCCGGCATACGTCGACGCTCGGCGTGCGCGAGGTCGAAACCAAACGGCATGTCCTTTCCCGTACGGTGGATTCGCATGAGACGGCGCTCGGCACGGTCCGCGTCAAACGTTCCGAGGGATACGGCGTCGTCCGGGAAAAGGTTGAATATGAGGACCTTGCGCGGATTGCAAAAGAACGAAACATCGCAATCGCCGAAGCGGCCGCGCTTGTGAAAAAGGAGATCGAACGGCATGGATGAACATCTGCACGAGCATCACGAGCATCTGCATCAGCACACGAACACAAAGGACGTCTTAAACCGCCTGTCCCGCGCGATCGGACACCTCAAATCGGTCAAGCGCATGGTCGAGGACGGACGCGACTGCTCGGACGTTCTGATCCAGCTTGCGGCGGTGCGCGCCGCGCTGAACGCGACAAGCCGCATTATCTTAAAGGACCATCTGGAGCACTGCATCGTACACGCGGTCGAAT
>CAMPAN010000069.1 GCA_946631895.1 uncultured Clostridia bacterium | reverse complement strand
AGCTTGAGAAGTCACTCATCAGCCATGCATTCGGGTTGTCAACTTCCATCTGTTCGCTCGGAACACTGATGGTGTTATCGACATCGAGACCTTCCAGAATCTTCAGACCTGCCGCCTGCTGAATGCTGATCGCAGGTACATAGTACGGATCAATCAACATGCCGATGGAACCGCTTGCATTGTTGAACAGGACCATACCGATCGCGCCCTTCGCCGCAACGTTGGCGTTCTTTTCGGAGAACGACAGATTGCCGCGGACAACAAGTGCAACCTTGCCTTCCACTTCATCGGGAATCTCTTCGGGAGAACCGGTGCCGCAGTATACGAGTTCAAGCGTCTGATCTGCGAAGGTATCAAGCCAGCCATGCTCCCCGTCGCTGCAGTTATCTACATAAGCGAATGCTTCGCCGTTATAGACGATCGCGAGAGACGGATATGCAAGGTTCTCCATGGATGCAACGGAGACGTTGCCCTCATAGGTGGACGGGCTTGCAACTTCGGCATAGTCCGCATACTCGGAAAGAACAAAGCCGTTGCCTGCGAAGTTGCCGGAATTGTACGCCATAGAGTATTCGTTGCCCGCAGAAATGCAGACGATCACGCCGGCTTCATCGAGCTTCTTATAGACGTTGCCGAACTCTTCTTCCAGCTCCCAGTCATAAACGAAGCCGCCGGGTGCGCCGATCGACATATTGATCGCGTCAACGCCGAGGAGGAAGCAGTCTTCCAAAGCTGCCATATAGATACCGGAGTTGGTACCCGCCGCTTCGTCCGCAAAGATCTTCATGAATACGAGCTGAGACTTCGGAGCTGCACCCGTGAACTTGATCGCTTCGTCTTCTTCGACTGCAAGACCGGTGATCGTGCCGGAAACATGGGAACCGTGTCCGTTGTGATCCATTACGTCGTCGTCATTGTCATAGTAGTCGTAGGCGAACGGAACTTTTACGGAGACGTACTTGCCGGGAACTGTGGTTTCAACGGAGGAAACATATTCTTCGGTAAACGCCGGTTCTGTGATGACGCCGTAATCCTGGAACACTTCGTGATCCAGGTTCAGACCGGTATCCAGAACTGCTACAACCATGCCGTCGCCGTAGAGCCCGATATTCTGCATGGCGTATGCGCCGGTGATGATATTTGCGTTTGCCTGGTTGGGTTTCTGAATGACAGGAGCTTTGAACTCATTCGCAACATAAACCTTTTTCACGCCGTCCATCTTTTCCATTGCGGCGAGGTTCTTGTATGCCGTCTTAACAGACATACCGTTGATCAAAGCGGTGTAGTCATACATGCGCTTTGCTTCAAACGACAATGCCTTGAAGAAGGTATCATGCGCGTCAGACAGGCGGTTCTGCAGAGATACGGCTTTCTTTGCGCGGATCTCTTCTGCTGTATAAGTATCGCTCAGAGCGGGATCTTCAAAGATAACGATCGCGGTTACGATTGCGTCCGGATCGATGCTCTTTTTCGCACTGAGATGCTCATCCAGTGTTTTGAACGTTCTGCCGGTTCTGCTCTGGATTCTTTGGTCATCAGAAACTGAACCTGCGCGTTTTTCAAGTTTTTCTGTTTTCTTTGCATTATCTGCAACGGAAACAGGCAGGATGCTCAGCACCATGACCAATGCGAGCAGAATCGCAAGCATGGTTCTTGCTTTTTTCATCCATGTATCCTCCTTATCAATATTAGTACACAAGTGTACAATACATGCGCTTATATTATATTATCAGCCCTCTCTCTTGTCAAGATTTATTCATAATTTCTTTCGCCCGGACAGATTCCCGATTAAGCCTGTAAAGAGTGCAATTATCAGGCAAATACCGGATACAAATCGATAATATATTTTTGATCCGACCCAAAAAGAAACACAGTAAAACGCCATGCCAAGCAGGAAATATCTGTTGTGAAAAATAAATGTTTCCGCGAGTTCAAAGACGTTTCCGCGTGCCTTTACGAGATCCGGGTCAAGCTTTATCAGGAGATCTTCACGCGTATAAATAACCGTTTCCGGTGCGTTGCGTTTCAGAAAAAGAAGAGCCTGCCCGTCGCATCCGAACAGTCCGACGGATTTTGCTTTTCGCCTGACAACTTTCGACAGATCGAAGAGATCCGGCTGTGCTTTCCGGATCAGCACAAATCCCTCCCCCATTATTCTTTCCAATTCTTCATCTTCCGCAAGAACGAGTTTTTCCAGGATTCTGTCTTCACGTTCTTTCAGCGCAAGACGTTTTTTCCTTTTTAGTTTATTCAGATACCGCAGCGCAAGCAGAAGCAGAAAACACAAGAGATAAACGACCGGTGCAAACCGGTGCCTGTTTGTTCTGTGAAAAACAGGCAGAACAGCCGCTGTCAAAAGCAGCGGTATCACTATGGTGTCGACCGAAGCTGCCAGAGTCCGAACTGCTTTTCCGAATGAGAATCTGTTTTTCATAAAAAGAGTGTTGCCAAACGGGAAGGCTTTATTCTATAATAATTGTATGGAAACAAAAATCGGAGTATTCGGCGGGTCATTCAATCCCGTACACAACGGTCATCTGCTTCTTGCCGAGCACGCGGCAAAGCAGCTCGGGATCGATCGCGTCTTATTTATGATCGATCGCATCCCGCCTCATAAAACACTTGCGGAGGGCGCCACAGACGATCAGCGCCTTGAAATTCTTCGCCTTTCCGTTTCCGATTATCCGAATTTTACCGTCGATACGATGGAGCTCGAACGCGAAGGTCCAAGCTACACGGTCGACACGCTTCGCGAACTGAAATGTAGACAACCCGATTCGCAGCTGTATTTTTTCATGGGATCGGACATGCTGAACTCTTTTTTAGGCTGGCGTTGTCCGGAGGAGATTGCAAAGCTCGCGACGCTTGTCTGCACGGTTCGCGGAGGACAAAACGGCGGCGAAGCGGAATCGGCGGAAATCCTTCAAAAGCAGCTTGGCGCGACCGTCATTCTCCTCGATGAGGTGTCGGATCTTTCGTCCACGACAGTCCGGAACCGGATTCATGACGCGCTTCCGATTACCGGGATGGTGCCGGATAAAGCTGCGCATTACATATATCTGCACGGCTGCTATCAGCCTGCGGATCTGAAACCGATATATGACAGGCTTCAAACGGATCTAAAGCCGCAGCGGATGGAGCATACCGCTTATGTTCTGGAAACGGCGATCGGACTTGCGGCGAGATTCCATGCCAACGCAAAGAAGGCAAGAATCGCCGCGCTGCTGCACGATTGCGCAAAATATCTGCCGAAAGAAGAACTGCTTTCCTATGCAGATACGGAGCCGCCGATGCTGCCGATCCTGCATGCGCCCGCAGGCGCCGACCGGGCTGAGCGCGTGTACGGCGTCGATGATCCTTCGATCCTTCGCGCGATCCGGCTGCATACCACCGGAGACGCGGATATGACGCTGCTCGACAAGATTGTCTATCTCGCCGATATGATCGAACCTTCAAGAAACTATGATGGCGTAGACACGATACGGCGTGCAGCAAGTCTGGATGAAATGATGCGTCTTGCTTTATCTCGCAGTATTTGGTATATTAAAGAGAAAGGAAATCCCATTCATCCCGCAACGCTGCGGGCATTGAACAGTTTAGGAGGTACAATGGAACGGTTCGGTGAATCGGAAGCTCTTGCGATCTGCAAGGTTCTCTATGACAAGAAAGCAACCGATATTCTTGCACTTCATATCGGTGACAAAACGATCATCGCCGATTGGTTCGTCGTTGCAAGCGGCACGTCGGTTACGCACGTCCGTGCGCTTTGCGACGATCTCGAGGAAAAAGCCGGCGAAATCGGTCTTGAAGTCAAGCGCAAAGAAGGCTATGAGGATGCGCGCTGGATCGTTCTCGATTTTGGCTTTGCTCTGGTGCACCTCTTCCATCCCGAAGAACGTGTATATTACAACATCGAACGCTTATGGGAAGGCGACGACAATATGATCCGCTACCCCATTTCGGAATAATTCTACGGAGGTATCTATATGGAACTTGCAAAGTATATCGATCATACGCTTCTGAAGCCCGAATCGACCCGTGCGGACATTGCGCGCGTCTGTGAAGAAGCAAAGCATTACAACACGGCAAGTGTATGTGTCAATCCTTGTTGGATCGGCTTTGTTGCCGAGCAGCTGAAAGGTACCGACATCAAGCCCTGCTGCGTCATCGGGTTCCCTCTGGGCGCGACGCTTCCCGAGGTAAAGGCATACGAAACCGCCGCAGCGATCCGTGACGGTGCAAAGGAAGTCGATATGGTCATCAACGTCGGCGCGCTGCGCGGCGCGGAGTTCGAAACGGTCTATGAAGACATCAAAGCCGTTGTCGATGCGGCTGCCGGCAAAGCGCTCGTCAAAGTCATCATCGAGACCTGTCTTCTGACCGATGAAGAAAAGGTCATTGCATGCAAACTCGCCAAGCAGGCAGGTGCGGACTATGTCAAGACCAGCACCGGTTTCTCCACAGGCGGCGCAAAGGTCGAGGATATCCGTCTCATGCGCGAAACCGTCGGTCCCGAAATGGGCGTAAAAGCAAGCGGCGGCGTACGGACCAAAGCGGACGCCGAAGCTATGATCGCCGCCGGTGCAACGCGCATCGGCGCAAGCTCCTCCAAGAAGATCATCGAAGGCTGATTTCGAAGCAATAAAAACCGCCTGTACCGTGCGTACAGGCGGTTATTTTATGCGGTCACGCTTCGTAGAACATCACGTTTTGCGCATGCAGAAAATCCTTTATGACATCAAGATGCGTATTGACCGACAGATGCAGCGTGCCGTGGTCCACATACGCTTCGCGATTCGGTGCTTCCATTTTGATATCCGCGCCGAGCAGCATCACCCCGATACCGCTCTGCATGCCGACGATACGTCCATCCTTATCAAAGAGCGGCGCGCCGTTCATGCCGATCGGTCCGGCGTTGGTCGTTTCGATGCCGAAGGACCGTTCGCCGTCCGAAAGAAATCGCGTTACCGTTCCGTCGAGCGCGAACAATGAAGAACCGTTCTTTCCGATATCCGCAAATTCGATCGTGTCCTTTTCCGGATTCATACGGTAGTTCTTGAATTCCGGCATCGGAAAGCCGAGGCGGCAGACCGTTTGTCCCTGCTTCGGCGGTTCTGCGGCAAATGTGACGTGGTCGTGATACAGATATGCGTCGTCCGTGGTGAAATGCAGGAGCGCAAGATCATACTTCGGATGCGGTATGCATTCGATGCGTATATTGCCCTTTGCACAGCCCATGAACGCATAACGGATCTGGATCAGAGATTCCGCCGTCAGCTTCATATCTTTCTCGAGACGCTTCAGCGCGAAACGGTACCCCTCGTCATGCGGAAGCTCCGAACGCTTTCCGAGATATGTCCGATACAGATTTTCCGCATTGGCAGATGCCTGCAGCACGGATGAAACACGCTTTGAAGTGATCGCATACCCGAATTCATTTACAAAAAACAGCGTTGCAATATCCGGCAGGATCGCATTATCGCCGAAGCGTCTGCGAATGATATGCATCGGTCGGATCGCATTTCTGACAGAGTCTACAGCATCAGCAAACATAGTCGTTCTCCTTTGATTCAATCGGTATAAAGTTCAATATGTTCAGCTCCGGCGTATTGAACACGCGCGGAACAAGGATCGTGTTTCCGAGCCCGCGGGAAACATGCAGCAGAGATTTACCGGATCGGTACAGACCCGACGTATATCGCGGAAAGAGCCCCTGTCCCGGTGCAAAGATGCCGCGGCCGAACAAACGGATCTGTCCGCCGTGAGCATGTCCGGACAAAATGACGTCCGCACCGGTTCCGGCATAGATCGGAAACAGCTCCGGACGGTGTGCCAGAACAAGATTCAGTCGGTCTCCGTCGAGCATTGCTTCGAGCGTTTGCGGAGAAGCATATTGTCTGAGCCCGATCAGTCGGATTCCGTTGAGATCAACATACTCGTCCCGCAGAACGTGCACACCCATTTCACGGATTGCTTCAATATACCGATCCCACGTCTCCCGAAGCGCGCATTCGTGATTTCCTTCGGCAAAATACACCGGTGCGATCTTCACGGCGCCGCGCACAAAAGCGTATGCGTTTTCGTATGCGCGACGATTGTGCCGGTTGAACAGATCTCCCGTGATCAGTATTAGATCGGGAGCTGTGTTCCGGATCGCGGAAAGCAGCTTTTTCTGTTCCATTCCGAATCTCCGGTCGTGCAGA
>CAMPAN010000068.1 GCA_946631895.1 uncultured Clostridia bacterium | reverse complement strand
AGTCCCGTCGTCATCGGCGGTTCCGGCGTCTCCTCGTACGCAACATATCCCTCCGGCTGAAGCTCCTCCGGCGGAACGGTCTCCTCGATGCCGGGATTCTCCATCGGTACGATGCCGACGGAATGAACCTCCGCGGGACGGCAGCCCGTCGCTGCGCCGATCGCCACCAGCGCGGCTGCGGCAAGCGTCATTCCTTTGATTGTTTTTCTCGGATACTTCGGCGTGTAGCCGGTTATTTTCTGCTGTTTCATTGCGGCGTCTCCTTTGTTTCTGTCTGTCAGACATTCCTGCGTGTAAAAGCGTTATATGTTTTTCAACAATAATACCGCGCCGCGCCTAAAAAGGTTGCAAAAAGGGGAGCGACCGGATCGTTCCCCTGCTTGCTTGTCATTCCTGCTCGGTTTCGAGGCTCATGTCCATCAGACGCTTCAGGACGCGGTGGTCGAACATGGAACTCATCGGCGCACGGTCGTGGATCGTCTTGACCGCCTGTGCGAACATCGGCGCTGCGGAGATCGTGCGCAGCTTGGTGCTTTCGTTCGCCCACGGGCACTCGAGCGTGTCGGTCGAGACGAGCCATTCATAGTCGCTCTCCTCGATGCGGTGGATCGCCTTCTGCGTCATAACGTTGTGAGAAAGCGCGCCGTAAACGTGCTTCGCGCCGTGTTCCTTCAGCGCCCTTGCAACGTCGACGAGCGTGCCGCCCGTGATGGAGAAGTCGTCGACAACGAGGCAGTTTTTGTCCTTAACGTCGCCGATGATGTTCAAAACCTTTGCGTCGCTCTTGTGATCATAGCGCGTCTTGTCGCCGATCGCAACCGGAACCTGCAGCGCCGTTGCAAAGCTGTGTACGCGCTTTGCGCTGCCTGCGTCCGGAGAAACCACGACGAGATCGTCATCCACGATGCCCTGCCGCTTCACGTATTCGAGCAGCAGCGGACGCGCGGAGAGGTGGTCGACCGGCTTTTTGAAGAAGCCCACGACCTGGTCCGCATGCAGATCCATGAACAGAACGCGGTCGACGCCGATCGCTTCGATGCAGTCGGCACAGACGCGCGCGCGGATCGAAACGCGGGGCTCGTCCTTTTTGTCGCCCTTGGCGTAGGAAAAGTACGGAATGATTGCGGTGACCGAGTTCGCACTCGAGCGCTTGAACGCGTCGATCCAGAACAGCAGCTCGGTAAATTCATCGTTCGGCTCTCTGCCGATCGGCTGCACGATATAGACGTCCTTGTCGCGGATGGATTCGTTGATGCGGACGAAGATGTTGCCCTCGTCAAACATGATCGTCGTCGCGTCACCCATCTGCGCGCCGAGGTAATCGCACATACGCTGTGCAAACGGTTTGCCCGTTCTGCCTGCAAAGATCTTGATGATTCCGGATCCCGTATACATTTTGTTCCCCATGCCCCTTTTCAATAGTATTTGCTCATAGCAAGTTTAGTATATCACACCAGTTTGAAAAGGGCAACCGTTTCGCGTCAATTTCCGACAAATTCCGTTATGCACCGGTTTTGTGTTTCAAAACGGGGTATCCTGCGCCCGCTCCGTGTGCGGGTTTGCGGGGCGGCGGATGACCCGCCTGCAATCCATATGGATCATTCCTTCGCCCCGGCGAGCGCTTCGCGCATCTTTTCGACGGCGCGCTTTTCAATGCGGGAAACATAGCTTCTTGAAATATCCAGGAGGTTTGCGACCTCGCGCTGCGCCATCGGCGCATCGCCCGAGAGACCGAACCTCAGCGTCAGCACGACGCGTTCGCGCTTTGTCAAAACCTTTCGCATCGTTTCCGTAAGGATCGCGGCGTCCAGCCTGCTCTGCACCTGCTCGAAGATCGTATCCGCCTCGGTGCAGACAAGATCCGCGAGCCGGAGCTCGTTTCCCTCCTTATCCGCGCCGACAGGCTCCTCGATCGAAACCGTCTCGACGAGCTTGCGGTCTCGCCTGAGACTCATCAGGATCTCGTTTTCGATGCACCGCGCGGCGTATGCGGACAGCGTGCCCTTCGATTCCGAAAATGTTGACACCGCTTTGATCAGCCCGATCGTACCGATGCTGATCAGATCCTCGCGATCGCGCTCTGCCTTCTGATACTTCTTTGCAATATGCGCGCAAAGACGCAGGTTGTGCACGATCAGCGTTTCCCGCGCTTCCTCGTCCCCGGCGATCAGGCGCCGAACCCATTCCTTTTCCTCCTCCGCGCTCAAAGGCTTCGGGAATGATCCGTTTGTTCCGATCGCGCCGATCAGAGCGATTGATTGAAACAGCAACCATAAAAAAGAAAACATACCCTTTCCTCCCACGGATAGGGTATGTCGAAATCGGGGGAATCAGAACGTCAGTTCCAGTATTGCTTATACCGCGCGACGTTCTCCTGATGCTCTTCGTAGGTCTTGGAGAAAACCAGCGAACGCGTTTCCTGCGGGTTCGCATTGCAGAAGAACAGATAACCCTCCTCAAGGTATTCCTCATTCGGATACAGCGCCGCCTGAATCGCCGCCGCGCCGGGGTTCGAGATCGGTCCGATCGGAAGTCCGGCGTTCAGATAGGTATTATAGGACGAAACAATGCTCATCTCGTTTTCGGTGAACACCAGCCGGTCCTGTCCGGTGATGTAGTTGAGCGTCGCGCAGGATTCCAGCTTCATTCCGGCATTGAGGCGGTTGTGGAAGACGGCGGAGACCTTGTAGAAATCCTCCGGATCGCTTGCCTCGCGCTCAATGATCGACGCAAGCGTCATCACCTGATCGCGCGTCATGTCCAGTTCCTCCGCACGGCTGACCCATTCGCCCTTGTAAACCTCGTAATAGCGGGTCAGCATCTTGTCCAGAATCTCCTCCGGCATGGAATCCGCATAGATGTCGTACGTATCCGGAAAGAGATAGCCCTCCAGCACGTAGCGGCGTTCACCCGCGTTGTTGAGCTCCGCGATAAACGGATACTTCGCGAACGCGGAAGCGTCCCTGCACATGGCAAGGAAGGCGTCCGCGTCGGTTTCGATGTTCTCGTTGTCGCGGATCGTCCTTGCGATCTCCTCGACCGTTTTGCCCTCAATGACGACAAGCCTTGTCGTACGCCGCGCAGGATTGCCCGCCGCAAGCACATCGACGATCTCCGGGATCGTCATGTTCTTCGAAAGGCGGTATGTGCCCGCTTTCAGATTATTCGCCTTTCCGACAAAGTCGACATAGACCTTGAACGACGCGCTCGAAACGATGAGCCCGCGTTCTCCTTCACCGCATGCGTGGTAGAGCATGTCCGCGATCTTGCTTGCGGAGGCGTTCTGCGGGATCACGACCTCGTACGGCGTTGCGTCGTCCGGATCGACCGCGGAGATATAGTGCGACAAAACGAACTGCACCGCAACGATTACAATCACGGCGACAAGACCGATGCTCAGAAGCCATGTGGCGATCGGTCTTGCATAGTGCCAGAAGCGCTGCCATCTCTGACGAACGGCGCTCAATTCGGTTTTGTCGATATGCTTCATAGGTTCAGTATACCATGCTCCCGTCCGGATTTCAAGCGCTCACGCTTCAAGCGCGCCGAGATCGAGATCCACCGCCTTTGCGAGGATCTTGTAGATCTCGCTGATCAGCGCGTTCAGGCGGTACTCTGCCATCAGGTAGGCGGCTGCCGCTTCGTCAAACTGCAGGAGCTCACCGAGCCGCTGCAGCTTTTCCATCGTCTCCGCGTCCGGCGTTCCCGCGACCGAAGCCGCCTGCACCTTCATGCGGAGCGTGTTGAACTCATCCAAAAGCGCGGCGGTCGAAGGCTTCGCATATGCGCGCGCCTTCGCCTCGCGATAGGTCTGATATTCTTCGGACGAGCGGAGCTTGTCCGCCAGCGTCCTTGCATCGTCTAAAATCATTTATTCCTCCATGGGTCCCAGAACGATCCCGTTCTCCGTGCACCATGCGTCGTTGTCCGCCGCCCATCGGAAGAACAGCGCCTCGAAGTCTTCTCCGAAGACCTCCTTGAAACCTTCCTGTCCGATGGTCATGTGGGTGAACACGAGATCCTTTCCGTAATGCTCCGTAAGCCAGTTGAAGAAGCTGCCCGCCTCGAAATAGCTGATCGTCGTCGGCTGCGGATGCTCTATAAGCCGCTCCGTCAGCGTGATCGGGGTCTCGCTGACTGCGCTGTACTTCTCGCCGATCGCAGCGCCGGAACGCATATAGGCAGCCAGATAGCAGTAATACTTCTTCGCGTTCAGCGATCCGTCCGCGTCCGTGATCCCGCGCTTCTGCGCGGTTTTCAGGTCCTGCTCGCTGAGGCTTGCCTGTAAACCGCGCCACATCCGGTTCGTACAGACGAACATCGAAACGTACTCGGCGACGGCTTCCGCCCAGAACCCGCCGTCCTTGGACAGATCGAACGTGCAGCATTCCATCGTCAGATAATGCGTATACTCATGCAGCAGCACATTGCACGCCATATCCCAGCCGTTATACAGATAGATGCCCATGTCCGGTCCGAGATAATACGCGCCCGCCTTGTTCCATTTTGCGCGTTCTGTTTGCGCGGCGAAGTCCGTGTGGACGTCGATCACCGGGATCTCATCTTTCGTGTAATCCGAAAGCGCGGCGATCGCATCGGAAAAATCCGCTTCCTGATTCGTCAGGATGTTTTCCAGTCCCGCAAAAAACGCGTCCTCGCCCAAAAGCTCGATGTCCGCCGCGGCAAGATACCACGTTGCGTGCGGCGTGTGAACGATATACGGATAGCTTGTTTCACTTCTGCCCTCGTTCTCTTCGACAGCGAAGCCCGCAACGGTACGCGCCTTCGCCTTGCAGCCGGACAGCGTCCCGATGCACAGAATCAGCGCCAGCAACAGCGCAATGATACGAATACGGTTTTTCATGAAATCATCCCCTCATGCTTTGTTTCTGTCTGTATTGTACTTCGGTATGATCTGCTTCTCAACCGTGTCTTTGACGAAATAACGCGTGTTATTTCCGCAAAAAAGCGGAATGTTTCATTGCCCCGAAAAAACCGTCTGTACGCCGTTTTCTTCGCACCATGCACGGTTTTCCGCCGCCCATTCGATAAACAGTGTTTCAAAGTCCTCGCCGAATACGTCCGCAAATTCGTCCTGTCTGCATTTCAAATGCGTAAAGACGAAGTCCCTGCCGTACCGTTCGACAAGCCAGTTGAAGAAGCAGCCCGCTTCGTAATAGCTGATCGAGCCAAGCGTCGGATGCTCCTGCTGCTCCTGTGTCATTTCCCGGTTTGTCTGTCCGACCGAATAGTAGGAAGTCCCATTCATCGTCCCGGAACGGAAACTCTCCGCTCCGCAGCGGTAGATTCTTCCGAGGTCTGGGTTCCCGTCCGCATCTGTCATTCCGTACTTCGCATACAATTCGACTTCCTCCGGGGAAAATGCAGCACGCGCCATGCGGTTTTTACAGACGAACCGTGAAAGATATTCGGCAATTCCCTCCGACCAGAACCCGGTGGGCAACCGCAAGGTGCTGCAGGACAACGTAAGATAATGCGCGTATTCATGCAGCAGTGCCATACTCGCAACGGAGAAATCGACATAAAGATCGATGCGGTTTCCCATATAGTACCCGAGCAACGTTTTTCCCGCCTTTCCCTTGGGTGTGCGGCCGGAAAAATCGGTGTAGACGTCGATGACCGGGATCTCGGAGAGATACCCGGAAAGCGCTTCGATCGCATCCTCGATATCAGCCTCCTGAACTTCGAGGACCTTGCGAAGACCCGCAAAATAGGTCTCTTTGCCGAGCAGCTCCATGTCGTCCGCAGCGATGTGCCATACGATGTGCGGCGTGCGCACAAGATACGGGAAGTCATCCGCTCCGCTTGCTTCCAGCCGATATTCGCCGAGATCGACCGCAGCCAGATTCGGGTCCTGCGTCGGAACGGGCGATACGCTTATCTCCGGTGCCCCTGCCGATTCACACGGTGTTTCGATCGGCTCGGATTCCTGCGGATGCTCGGTCGGTTCCGTTACGTTCCCATTCGGCACCGCGCAGCCCTGTAACAGCCCGGCGCACAGGAGCAGCGCCGCAAACAAGGCTGCGATCCGGACGCTCTTTTTCATAGGAAATGTCCCCCTTTTCCGTTACAGCTCGATCACGATCGGCAGGATCATCGGCGTTCTGCCGGTCTTGTCGTACAGGAACGACTTGAGCTTGCTCTTGACCGCATTTTTGACGCTCGGGTACTCGTCCTTTGCGACTCCCTCGAACCGCTTGCTCGTTTCATAGACCAGCTCGCTCGCCTCCGCGATCAGCGACTCGTTGTCGCGCATATAGATGAACCCGCGCGAATAGATCTCGACCGG
>CAMPAN010000067.1 GCA_946631895.1 uncultured Clostridia bacterium | reverse complement strand
ATATTCTGGTAATTCTCGTCCATCAATTATCTCTAAGAGAAATCCCGATTTGTCGTACTGATTCTATCATGATTTCCAATAAGATACAACGAAAAAAGTACAGACGACCAAAGCCGACAGTGCCTTTGAAAATCCACCTTGACAGAACGCCTGTGAAGCCCCGCCTTTTTTGCTTGCAAAAGCAGGCGCGCTTTTCATTTGGGCGTCGCGGGATTCGACAGAACACGACTGAGTACGGATATATGTACGGCAAAAGAAGATTTGACGCTCGGAGCTTTATAAAAAATTTGCAATTCTGCCGCAATTTCGGGGTTTACCGGACAGGGAAATTGTGGTAAACTATAGCGTAATATGAAGAGGTATGCAATGAAACATTCGACAAAATTCGTAATCTGGATTCTGATATTTGCGGTTGCGTTCGGCGTGATCGCATGCGGCTCCGACCCGGAACCCAATCGCGTAAGCGAGGACCCGGTGGAGGTCGTTGCCGCAACGCCGGAGACCGTTTCCGTCGTACCGGAGGAAACGCCGGAGCAAGTCGTTGAGGTCGTCGTGACCGCACCGCCGACGCCCGATCTGCCGACCCTGCCGCCGACGCCCGAACCCACGCCGACGCCCGAGCCTACGCCGACGCCCGAGCCGACGCCGATCCCGTTTTCGTACTACTGCCCGACGGTCAATATGAGCTTTGAAGAGCTCGTCGGTTCGCTGCCGGACTTTGACGAAGCAAACCCCAAGAGCAACACTACGTTCCGGATGCCGCTGGGCTATCCCGCGCCGGACACGTATAAGCTCGTCGTCGACCTGTACTGGCAGATCGTGATCGCGTATGCGAAGGACCCTGAGACCGGCGAATACACGGTGCCGGTGCGCTATATGACCTGTGCGTCCGGCGATCCGAGAAAGTACCATGAGACGCAGACCGGCACATACAACATGAAGCCGACGCGCGTCCGCTTCGGCAATTTCAAGACCGGCGAGACCGCGCAGTACTGGTCGCTGATCCGCAGCCGCACGTACTTCCATTCGACGATCTATTCGAAGTACCGCGACCTTTCGTCCGTCGATAAGGCGTCCTATGAGGCGGTCACGAGCGGCAAAAAAGCGTCGCACGCCTGCATCCGCCTGCTCGTTCCCGACGCGCGCTGGATCTTCTACAACATCTGCTACGACACGGTCTGCGAGATCCGCAAGGGCTCCAAGGACGACGCCGAAATGCAGGCGATCCGCGAGCAGATGTACTTTGCCGCATGGAAGGACAACGCGGATCTGTCCGTCGGCAACACGCCGTATACCGACAACTGGCGCATCGAAGACGTGCAGATCGACAAGCCCTATATCCACGCGACACAGCCGCCGGCGCCCAAAAGCTAATATATTCGGTCTGTCGAAATGATTCGACAGACCGTTCTTTTTTCAGCGCCGCCTATCACATTTCACGTGACCGGGCGGCGGCGCTGCAAGGTGTAAAATCCGCCGCGCATGTCGCCGGATTTTACGGATGGATGTGATGTCTGCTCCCCGGAGACCCCTGCCGAACGGCGACGCCGTTCTTTGCGGGAGGTTTTTACAGAGAAAGACATACGGCGCAGGCTGCATATCGTCGAAGATGAAACGGAGTTTCCCGTAAACTCTGTTTTTGTTTTGGAATCTTTTCCTTCTCCGCCGCGTAAAGTTTGACAGCAAGGGGGGAATCGGAATGAAGCTTGACGAAATGAAGGTACAGTATGACAGAGCCCGCGACGGATTCACAAAGGAATCGGACTTTGCGGTCAAAACGGAGAAGAAGCTGCCGAAGGTCGATATGAGCGGGATCGCGATCAAGATCGGTCTCTGCGCCGGTGTGCTTGCTCTGGCGTTCATTGTGCGCGCGTTCGGCGTCGGCGCGCCGAAAGAAACGGTCACCGAGGTCAGCACGCATGCGGACGAGGGCGGCGATGCGGAGCAGAACCGTCCGGGCAAACTGAAATACGTGGAGGTGCCGGGCACTAAATGGACGGCGCCGGTGCTTGCGAACGATATCGAAATGATGTTCGAGGGCAACGTGCTGCGCTTTACCGCAGCATCGAAGGACGTGAAAAGCTGCATGGAGGGCAAGGTGCTTTCCGTCGGCACGGACGAAACCTTCGGCGCGTATGTGCGCGTACAGTCGGCGGCGGATCGCGAAGCGGTCTATTACGGCTTCGATGAGATCAAGGTCGCGGAGGGGGACACCGTTTCGGCGGGCGACGTAATCGGAACCGTCACGCCCGGCAGGAGCATGTATCTGCGTATCTTTGAAAACGGCGCGCCGCAGGATCCGTCCGCATACGTCGATCTGTCGCTGAACGGATGATGCGGTTCCGCATCGGAAGAACGGAGGTGCGCATTTCGATCGGCGCGCTTCCGCTTTTTGCGTT
The DNA here is from genome assembly GCA_946631895.1 of uncultured Clostridia bacterium. Taxonomy (GTDB): domain Bacteria; phylum Bacillota; class Clostridia; order Christensenellales; family CAG-138; genus UBA3792. The sequence continues at coordinate 4,192 of CAMPAN010000067.1, read as the reverse complement.
CTGCATCGTCGCGGGAGAGCTGCGCGCACTGCTGCTTGCCGGGACCGCGCTCGCCGTACACGAGCTTTCGCATGCGATCGCAATCAAAAACCTCGGCGGACGCACGGCAAGGATTTCCGTATACCCGTTCGGTGCGGTGATGACGCCGGAACTGCCCTCGAAAAGCGCGGAATGGGTGATCGCGCTTGCCGGTCCGCTCGGCTCGTTTGCGCTTTCGGCAATGCTTTCGCTGACGGAAACGTTCGGTCTTCGTTCGGCGTGGGCGGGGGACCTGAACCGCACGAGCCTTGCGATCGGTCTGCTGAACCTTGTTCCGGCTTTTCCGCTGGACGGCGGGCGGCTCTTTCGCACGCTTCTTTCGGAAACCGTACGCGCGCGCACGGCAAAGACGATGCTGCTACTCTTTACCGCGGTTTTCGCCTGCGGATCCATCGGCGCGGGCGTTTATCTAGCGCTGCGCGGCGTATATGCGTGGACGCTGTTTCTGCTTCCGCCGTTTCTGGTATACGCTGCGGTTTCGGAATGGAAAACGCCCGACGCAGGCGCCGTGTCCCGTGCAATGGAACGCAAAACCGCGCTTCGGTCCGGCTCGCCGCAGAAGGTGCAGATCGTCGTGCTTCCGCAGGATGCAAGCGTCGGAGACGCGGTCTGTTCAATCGCTCGGAGCCGCTATACGATCTTCCGCGTTCAAACCGAAGGCGGCAGTATTGAGCTGACCGAAGACGACGCGCTGGACGCCGCCGCAAAATCCGGGCTGTCCGCGCCGATCAAAAGCGTATTTTCCGGATTGACCGCAGGAAAATGACGTGGTATAATCTAAAAGTTAAAGTATGCGCGGAAGGGAATCGTTCGTTCTTTTGAATACGCAGGTAATGGACATGCTGCTGAGCCGCGTCGAAAAGCCCGCGCGGTATATCGGCAGCGAATGGAATATGGAGCGCAAGGAAGTCTATGACTTCCGCTTTGCGCTGTGCTTTCCGGACGTGTATGAGATCGGCATGTCGCACCTCGGCAGCCGCATTCTGTATCGCGTGCTGAACGACATGGACGGCGTTTACTGCGAACGCTGCTATGCGCCGTGGACCGATATGGAACAGGCGCTGCGCGAGCTTCACGAGCCGCTGTTCACGCTTGAAACGAAATCACCGCTTAAGGGTTTCGATATTGTCGGCTTTTCGCTGCTCTATGAGATGTGCTATACGAACGTGCTGACGATGCTCGATCTTTCCGGTATTCCGTTCCTTGCCTCCGAACGTGACGAATCCTGGCCGCTGATCGTGGCGGGCGGTCCCTGTACCGTCAATCCCGAACCGATCGCGGAGATCATGGACGCGATCCTTTTAGGCGACGGGGAAGAGCTCGAGCCGGAGCTCGTCGAATGCGTCCGTACCGCAAAGCGCGAAGGCGTTTCGAAACGCACGCTTCTGGAACGCCTTTCCGAAATCGAGGGCGTCTATGTTCCGTCGTTCTACCGCCCGGTGTATGAGAACGGACGGTACGTCCGCACCGAACGGCTCTCGGAAAAAGCGCCGGAGCATCCTGTTCGCCGCGTCGTGCGCGACCTCGATCACGCGACGTACATCGGACGTCAGCTTGTGCCGCATATGCAGATCGTCCATGACCGCGTCGCCGTCGAAGTCATGCGCGGCTGTACGCGCGGGTGCCGCTTCTGCCAGGCGGGGTACATCTACCGCCCGGTCCGAGAAAGGACCAAGGAAACGCTGCTTGCGCAAACGCGCGATCTCGTCCGCTGCACCGGCTACGACGAGGTCTCGCTGCTGTCGCTTTCCACCGGCGACTATTCCGAGCTGCACGCGCTTCTGCCGCGGATCATCGACGACATGGCGGAGCAGAAGGTTTCGGTTTCGCTGCCGTCGCTGCGCATCGACTCGATCCTGAAGGATGATCTCGAAAAGATGCAGACGGTCAGAAAGGGCGGGCTGACCTTTGCGCCGGAGGCGGGCACGCAGCGCATGCGCGACGTCATCAACAAGAACGTGACGGAGGACGATCTTCTGCGCGCGGTGACCGACGCGTTCACGGCGGGCTGGTGCGGCGTGAAGCTCTATTTCATGATCGGGCTGCCGACCGAAACGGACGAGGACATCACGGGCATCGCGGACCTTGCACGGAAGGTATCGAACTGCTTCTATCGGCTTCCGAAGGACAAGCGCGGATCGGGCTTCCGCGTCACCGTGTCCGTGTCGACCTTCGTGCCGAAGCCGTGGACGGCGTTCCAGTGGTGCGCACAAAACCGGCAGGAAGAGATCGTCCGGAAGCAGCAGCTTCTGAAAACCGCGCTGAAGGGCGTACGCGGTGCGGAGCTGCATTGCCATCCCTCGGTGCTGTCGGTGCTCGAAGCGGTTTTCTCGCGCGGAGATCGGCGCCTGAACGCCGTGCTGATCGACGCATACCGCAACGGCTGCCGCTTCGATTCCTGGGCGGAGCATTTCAAGCCGGACGCCTGGGCGGCGGCGTTCGAAGCAAACGGGCTCACGATGGACGAATACGCGCATCGCGAGCGCGACATGCAGGAACCTTTACCGTGGGAAACGATCGACGCGCTCGTCACGGTATCGTATCTCAGGCGCGAATGGGCGCGCGCGCAGGAAGCGCGCACGACAAAGGATTGCAGACAGGGCTGCAACGGATGTTTCGGAGAACGCTGTGAAGATTATTGCCGCATTTGAAAAGACAAAGGAGATTTCCTACACGTCGCATCTGGACGTGCAGCGCACGCTGCAGCGCGCCTTCCGACGTGCGAATCTGCCGCTGGCGTTCTCAAAGGGCTTCAATCCGCACCCGAAGCTCAGTTTTGCGACCGCGCTTGCAACCGGCTATACGAGCGCGGGCGAATGGCTCGACGTCGAGCTGGACGGGGACGTCAGTCCCGAAGATTTCATGACGCGCGTGAACGCCGCGCTGCCGAACGGCATGCGGTTTCATTCCGCGTTCGTCGCGGACGACTCGATCGACACGCTGTCGAAGATGCTCGTCGCGGCAAATTATCTCATTACGCTGTATCCGGACGCGCCGTTCGATTTCGAGGCGCTCGATGCGGCGGTCAGAGCGATCCTCGCAAGCGACGAGGTGATCGTGGAAAAAAAGACGAAAAGCGGCATCAGACCCGCAAACATTCGTCCCGAAATTTTAGAGTCGGAAGCGGTGTCCGTATCGGACAATACAGCGATCGTCGCCGTCACCGGAACGCTCAATGCGGCGGGCGGACTTCGCGCGGGGACGTTTGCGCGGGCGCTGTTCGAACGGCTGAACCGGAACGGACGCTTTACGGCGCACCGTACGGCGCTGCTGTTCACGGGGTCCGATCGGCTGCCGCGCCTCGATTAAAGAAAGGTTTTTGAAATGAATAAAGAAATTTTAGTCGACGCCAACGCGTTCAATACGCGCGTGGCGGTCGTCGAGGACGGGACGCCTGTCGAGCTCTACGTGGAGCAGGAAGGCAGCGAACGGCTCGTCGGCAACATCTATCTCGGCAAAGTCCAGAACGTCCTTCCCGGCATGCAGGCGGCGTTTGTGGACATCGGTCTCGAAAAGAACGCGTTTTTGTACGCGGGAGACGTGTTCACGCCGGGCGACGCCTATGATGAACTCGAAAAGATCCCAGAAACCCGCAAGATCAGCGATATGCTGAAACCGGGGCAGAGCGTGGTCGTGCAGGTGGCAAAGGATCCGATCGGCACAAAGGGCGCGAGAGTGACCACGCATCTGACGCTTGCGGGACGCTCGCTCGTGCTGATGCCGACCGTGGAGTACATCGGCGTTTCCCGCCGCATCGAAAAGGAAGAGGAGCGGACAAGACTTCGCAAGCTCATCAAGGAACTGAAGCCCGACGGCATGGGTGTGATCGTTCGCACCGCGTCGGAGGGACGCACCAAGGATGCGTTCAAGGAAGAACTGGACAGTCTGAAGCTCCTGTACAACGAAATCCTGAAAAAATCGAAGGCACAGAAAGCGCCGAAACTGTTGCACGAGGAACAGAGCCTGCTTTACCGCACCGTGCGCGATCTTCTGATGCGCGACGTGGACCGCCTGTTCGTCAACGACCGCGACGCGTACAATGAGCTTTGCAGCATCGCGTCGGTCATGGCGCCGAAGCTCAAGGCGCGCATCCTCTTCAAGGACAGCGAAGCGCTGTTCGAGCGCTGCGAGGCGGAGAGCAAGATCGACAAGG
>CAMPAN010000066.1 GCA_946631895.1 uncultured Clostridia bacterium | reverse complement strand
CTTCGTCATGAAGCGCGTCAATGCCCGAAAAACAGCGAGGAAAACAGGAGCCCGGTCACGACGGACGTCAGCATGGCGGCAAGCGCCACCGGCACGGTAAAGCGCGTCTTTTTGATCCCGACGCTGCCGAAGTACAGCGCGAGCGTATAGAAGATCGTTTCGGAGGAGCCTAGGAGCACGCTTGCGGTGAACCCGGTTTTCGAATCGGGACCGTACTGCGTGAAAACGTCGGAAAGGGCGGCGATCGCGGCGCTGCCGGAAAACGGGCGCACGGCAAGCAGCGGCACAAGTGCAGGATCGACGCCGAGCAGATCGAGCGCGGGGGAGAGGAACGATGTAAGCCGGTCGAACGCGCCGCTTTCCCGGAACAGCGTCATTGCCGCCGAGAAGAGCGCAAGCGTCGGGAGGATCGACAGAAGCAGCGGGATCGCCTGCGCCGCGCCTTCGCGAAACGCCGAAAAGACGTCGACGCGGCGCACGGAGGCGTAAAGCAGCAAAAGCAGGATCAGGATCGCGAGCGGCACGGGCGGGTACAGAGCAGGCAGAGCACGACGGCAGCAAGCGTCGCCGCAAGGGAGGAAAGCAGCGTCGGCAGCATGATCGCGGCGGGGCGTGCCGAACCGAAGCTCGCACGAAGTCCGACGAGCGTTGCGGGGAACAGTTCAAGGCACGATGCGTTGATCGCAAGGAGCACGCACATTTCATTCGTGGCGACGCCGGGACGCGGGTTCGATTCGTCCAGAAGCCGCATGGCGGTCAGTCCGTAGGGCGTGGCGGCGTTGCCCATGCCGAGCATATTCGCGGCAAGGTTCAGGGAGATCGCCTCCTTTGCGTTTCCCGCGTTCGGAAACAGCAGCTTCAGAACCGGCGAGAGCAGCCGCGAGAGCGCGCGGATGAGACCCGCTTCCTTTGCAATGTTCAGAAGCCCCATCCAGAGAAGATACGTCCCGGACAGCCGGAGCGCGTTCGAAACGGCGTCGGACGCGCCGGAAAGCAGCGCGGGCAGCACGCGTTCCGCGCCGCCGTTCAGGATCGAAGCGGCGACGCCCGAAAGCAAGAGGAACAGGATCACGACATTCATGCTGCATCCTATGCGAAAAATGCGGAGAAAAAGCATCTTTTTTGAAAACATCGTAAAAAAATCACACAAATTGCATTTCTTCTGTTATAATGATAAACGGAAATTTATCACCCGGAGATTTGATATAGTGAAAAGAGGACTTTGTTCTGTACTCATTCTGTGCATGCTGGTCGGCGCGGTACTGCCGATCGGCTGCGCGTCCGTACACGGAAACGGCAGCGACGTGTGCCGGGAATTCATCGAATACATCGCCTGCGGCAGTTACGGCGCGGCGTTCGATCTGCTGTCCGACTCGGTGAAGAACACCACCGGGACCGACACGAAGCCGGGCGATCCGATGATCACCGCAAAGGAGTTTGCCGAAAAGTATCAGCAGATCTACGAAGCGGTCGGGCTCACCGAGATCAGCTATATCATCCGCACGGTTTCGGACGCGTCGCTCACGAGCTCGGTCGATTTTCAGATGACCTACACGACGTCGCTCGGCGACATGACCAACGACTATACGATCAACGCGCTCTATGAGAACGGACGCTGGGGCATCCAGTGGACGCCGGCGCTGATCTTCCCGTCGATGCAGTGGGGCGACAAGCTGCTGGTCGGCGTCAACTACCCGAAGCGCGGCGAGATCTTCGACGCCGAAGGCGAGCTGCTCGTCAAGAATCTTTCCCCGGTCACGGTCTTCTGCGTTCCGAACCAGATTCCGAAGGAGGAAAAGGAGGACGTCGTCAAGCAGATCCTTGCGATCCCGATCCTGAAGCCCTCCGGTACGCCGCAGGACGAATACGAAAAGGACATCGTGCGCAAGGCAATCTTCAGCACCAACTCTTCGGCGGTCATCGCAAAGCTCTATCCGGATCAGGTGGACGACGCGCTCGAAGAACGGCTCCTGTCGATCAAGGGCATCGGCATCGACCGCAACGGCGCCATGACCTCCACGCGCTTCCGCGCATATCCGTACGGACGCAGCGCATCCCACCTTCTGGGATTCGCGGCGGTCATGTGGAAGGCGACGTGGAAGGAACTCGAAAAGCTGCGCAAAGAGCGCGACGCGAAAGCGGGCGTCGCATCGGATGAAACCGCGGAGCCCGAGGAAACCGCAAAACCCGAAGAAACCGCCGCACCGAAGGACGGCGCGAAGGCGGACGCCAAAGAAGAAGAGGAAGACGCCGGCGGCATGACGTTTACCGACGAGGACCTCGATTCGTACGAGAAGGACAGCTGGATCGGATACGTCGGACTGGAGCTGCAGTACGAGCGCATTCTGCGCGGCGAAAAGGGCGGTTACGCGTACATTCAGGGTCTCGACGGCTCCAACCGTCAGACGCTCTACAACAACCCCGCAAAGGACGGACAGGACCTGCACCTGACGCTGGATATCAAGCTCCAGCAGCGCGTGGAGGAGGTCGTGAAGACCGTCGTTTACGACGAGAACATGTCGGGCACGGTCATCGTCATGCAGCCGAAGACCGGCGCGATCCAGGCGATGTACTCCTTCCCGGATTATGACGCCGAAGCGTTCAGCCGAGGATCCGTCGGAACCGAAGCGTTCGAAGAACTCAGTAAAGACCCGAAAACCCCGATGTTGAATCGCGCGATCCAGGGTCTCTATGCGCCCGGATCGACGTTCAAACCGTTCACCGGCGTGGGCTCTCTGGAGTCCGGCGTCGTCACGACCGACACGGTCTTCCCGGAGAACGAGATCATCCACCTTTCGCGGTACAGAAGCGCGTCCGGCTATAAGGACGTCTGGGATGTCAGGAAAGGCGAATATGCCTATACCGGCATCGACGAGATCACCAGAACCGGCACGTCGCGCCGTCATACGCCGATGAATATGGAATCGAGCATCATCGACTCCGACAATATCTTTTTCGCGTGGTGCGCGCTGCGGCTCGGCTGGGACCGCTTCAAGAACTATCTTTCGTACATCGGCATGGGCGAGAAGGTCCCGTTCGATCTGCCGACGCAGAAGTCGCAGGTCAAGAACGAGGGCAGCACTGAAACCTACAACCTGCTCGCGATGTCGGGTTACGGTCAGGGCGAGCTGCTGGTCACGCCGCTGCAGATGGCAAGCTACATCGCGGCGTTCCACAACGGCGGCAAAGCGCCGGTCCCGTACGTGGTCGAGTCCATATGGCAGGCGGAGGGGCAGGACTATGTCGAGACCTATCATCACGAGAGCGGCGAGACGTGGAAGACGATCTGCTCCGAACAGCACGCCAATGAGATGGCGAAGATGATGGTCGGCGTCTGCGCGCTGCCGGAGGATCACGGCGGCACGGCGCGTTATCTCGGCATCCGCCGCACCTATGTGATCGCAGGCAAGACGGGAACCGCCGAGGTCGGCAAAGAGAAGGAAAAGGAACTTGCGTGGTTCATCGGCTTCCGGGAGTCGAAAAAGGACGGCACGGCGTTCGATCCCGACGAGGAACGTCTCGTGCTGGTCATGCTTGAGCTCGACATGAACAATCTGCCGGAGGAATACTCCATGATGAAGTTCATGATCGGACGCGTGCTCTTAAAGGATGACGAACTGACAAAGCCCGGCGTAACCAAGCTGGCGTTTCTCGGCACGACAGCCGGCGAAAACTGAGGGACGACGCGCATAGGATAGAACCGAGGGGGAGGATGCCATGAAGAAAACCATCGTATTTACGGGCGGCGGCACGGCGGGTCACGTAACGCCGAACCTTGCCTTGATCGAAAAGCTCGACCGGAACGAGTGGAACATCCACTACATCGGCACGTCCGGCATGGAAAAGGACCTTCTGAAGCCGGTGGAGGGCGTGACCTATCACGAGATCGACTCCGGAAAGCTCCGCCGCTATGCAAGCCTCAAGACGATCACCATGCCGATGCACGTGCAGAAGGGCTATCATCAGGCAAAGCGCATCCTGAAGGAGCTGAAGCCCGACGTGCTGTTTTCGAAGGGCGGCTACGTTTCCGTACCGGTCGTTGCGGCGGCAAAGGGGATCTGCCCGGTGCTGACGCACGAATCGGACTATACGCCCGGTCTTGCGAACCGGATCGACGCGCATTTTGCGGATAAGGTGCTGGTGACGTTTGCGGACACCGTTCCGTTTGTGAAGGGCGGCAAGGGCGTGCACACCGGCACGCCGATCCGTCCGGAGCTCTATCTGGGTTCGCGCGAAAAGGCGCTTGCGTTCACCGGACTGTCCGGAGAGAAACCGATTCTGCTCGTCACCGGCGGCAGTCTCGGCGCGGTCGCGGTCAACGTCGCCGTGCGTGAAGCGCTTCCGGAGCTTTTGAAGACGTTCGACGTCGTGCATCTGTGCGGCAAAGGCAAGGCGGACGAATCCGTAAAGATGCCCGGCTATGTGCAGTATGAATACATCCGCGAAGAAATGGCGGATCTCTTTGCGCTTGCCGACGTCGTCGTGTCCCGCGCGGGGGCGAACGCGGTCTTTGAACTGCTCGCGCTTCAGAAGCCGATGCTGCTGCTGCCGCTGTCCGGCGCTTCGACCCGCGGCGACCAGGAGCTGAACGCCGAGTATTTCAAAAAGCGCGGCTATGCCCGCGTGCTTCTTGCGGACGAAGTCAGCGCGGGATCCGTTCTGAAAGAAGTCAACGCGCTCTACGATGTGCGCGAGACATATATCGAAACCATGAAAAACGCCGAAGGCGTCGACGGAACCGACATGATCCTGCGGCTGATCCGTGAAGCGGCGAACGCATGACGGCGGAGGAACTCTTTCAAAAACTGAACGGCGAGACGGCAACGGAAGCGCTGTCCGCGCTCTGCGCGATTGCAAGAACGAGGCAGGGAAAAGCGGAGATCGAAGCGCTTCTTTCCGACCGTACGCTCCTTTCGCAGCTTGCGGAAAGTCCGCAGCCGAAGGTGCGCAAGAACGTCTACCGGCTGATCGGCGCGCTGGAAAACGAAGCGGACGTGCCGGTCCTTGCCCGCGCGCTGGAAACCGAAACGACGCTGTTTACGGTGCCGAGCCTCATCCTGGCGCTGGGCAGGCTGAACGCGAAGGACGTGCTTTCGGGCTATTCCGTCCCGGTTTCCGAATCCGAGGCGATGGACAAGCATATCGCCGAAATCGAGATCGCCTACGAAAAGGCGATGCAGCGGTTTGAATCGGTGCCGGAGAGCACGCTCGAACGGCTCAAACGTCCGCAGGAGATCCTGTGCTTCGCGCCGCACGGATTTGCGGCGGAGCTCAAAGACGAGCTTTCGTCCCTGGGGTTTTCCGGAAAGATCCGGGGCGACGCCGTGCTTTTGCACACGGACGGGATCGCCGAAGTCTACCGTGCAAACTGCATGACGGAGGCGCTGCTGCCGATCGCGATGAACGTGCCGATGGAGCCCAAGGCGATCGCCGCGAAGGCTGTGACCTGTATCGGCACATATTACCGCATCGAGATCCGCGGATATCTTAAGGATCGCAGCGGGTTCATCGAAAGGCTCAAAGGGCTTTTGGACGGGCGCAACAATCCTTCCGCGTACGACTGCGAGCTTCGCATCGACTCGCGCAACGACGTCTGCGATCTCTACTGGAAGCTGTGGAACGTCAGGGACGGGCGTTATCCGTGGCGAAAGGGGACAATCCCCGCATCGATCCATCCGGCGATGGCGTATGCGCTGAGCCGCTATGCGCTGTCTCTGGTTCAGCGGGAACGCCCGGGCGTGTTTGATCCGTTCTGCGGATCCGGCTCGCTGCTGTTTGCCTGCGAGGAGCAGAGGCACTGCAAAGCGCTCACCGGCGTGGACAAGAGCAGTACGGCGATCGCGACCGCGCGGGAAAACGCGAAGGCAGGGGAGAGCCGCGCACGGTTCATCTGCCGCGACATCCTGCATTATGAGGCGAAGGAAGGCGCGGACCTCGTGATCTCAAATCTGCCGTTCGGCAACCGCGTGGGCTCGCATAAGGAGAACGAAGCGCTGTACGCGCGGTTTTTGCGGCGGCTGCCGTATTATCTGAACGAACACGGCGTCGCGGTGCTCTATACCGCGGATGGCAGGCTTCTGGAACGGCTGATCAAGGAGAATCCGCAGCTTGCGCTTCGCGAAAAGCGGCGCACGGCGGCGGGCGGCTTAAGTCCGTGGATATTTACGATTGACAAAACGGCGAATGCTTCTTATACTGACAGGAACAAGGAGAGGGAATGACTATGAGAAAAAAGTTTTACATGACAACCGCGATCGCGTACGCGTCCGGCAAACCGCACATCGGCAACACCTACGAGGCGATCCTCGCGGATTCCATCGCACGCTGGAAGCGCTACGAGGGCTACGACGTATATCTGCAGACCGGCACGGACGAGCACGGTCAGAAGATCGAGGACAAGGCAAAGGCGGCGGGCGTGACGCCTCAGGAATACGTCGATCAGGTTGCGGGCGAGATCAAGCGCCTGTGGGATCTGGTCGGCACAAGCTACGACCGCTTTATCCGCACGACGGACGAGGACCACGTGAAGGCGGTTCAGAAGATCTTCAAGTATATGTACGACAAGGGCGACATCTATAAGGGCTATTACGAAGGCATGTACTGCGTGCCCTGCGAATCGTTCTTCACGC
>CAMPAN010000065.1 GCA_946631895.1 uncultured Clostridia bacterium | reverse complement strand
CCGATGGGCACCTGAAGCTGGAGCGTGTCGCCGTTCAGCGAATACGGGATCTGGATATTGTCCATCACCAGAATCGTCGTGCCCCGCTCAATAAGCTCATAGCGGAACGATCCCGTGGTCGTCTTTCCGTCGGAAAGGACGGTCCGGGTCCCCTTGCCGTGTCCGTCGAAGGTGTAGGACGCGGCATAGGTGCCGTTTTTGATCTCTTCGGCGCGTTCCTTGTGCTGCATGGAGGAGACCATGTTCCATGTGCCCGCAAGCGCGTCCGGCTTTGCGCACGCCGCGAACGAAAGCATGACCGCCGCCAGCAGAACCCATGCAAAGATCCGTTTCATCTGCAAAAAACCTCCTGTTTCCGATGATATTCAGTATAACGGCAAGGCGCTGTTCTGTCAACAAAAGCACATGACGGGCACGAAAAAAGCGGCGCGTCCGCGCCGCAGCAGCGTGTCAAAAGATTTTTGACACGCTGCATCAGATTGTCGGGAAGGGCGGGCAGAATCCGTGTTTTCACGAGGAAGCTATACTAAGGTATGCGACCGAGGATGGCGACGCGCGGGAAGCGCGCGACGGCACCGCTGTAACGAAGCGTAAGCGGAGTGTTTCAGAAAACGCGGATAATTTGCGGCGAAATAATAAAAAGAAAAGGCGTTTTTTCGCCTTTTCATCCGACAAGTATTCTTTTATAAATCCTCGCTGCAAATGGTCGATGGCGACGCGCGGGAAGCGCGCGACGGCACTTCTGTAACGAAGCGTCAGCGAAGTGGTCTGACCCCTTATACGACGGTCTGAAGCGGCGCAAACGCGCCGCCGGAACGGGGTTCGGATTCAGCCTTCCTTCTTCGACATATAATAGGAAACGACGAAGCCCGCGGCAAGGCAGAGGACCGCGACCGGAATGAACCACCACTGCGCCAGGCTTGCGCCGAACGCGGGACCGAAGCACTTCGCCTTCAGGAAGATCGCATACGGCGAAGCGAGCATCAGGGCAAGGATGCCGTAATAGGTGGGGGTCGGATGTTTGTCCAGAAGCCAGCGGATCGCCTTCGACACAATGAGAAGACCCAGGATGATGCCGATGCCGAACGGGATCAGCACCAGAAGATGCGGACCCATCGCGGAAAAATTCAGCGTGAAGAGGCAGACCACGGCGCTCTTGAGATGCGTCATGACGCTGTAATAGTACCCCAGCACGAGCATGACCATCGAGCCGGAGATGCCCGGCACGATCATGGTGCCTGCCGCGATAAAGCCGAGCAGCAGAGCAAGGAGCGCGCTCCATACGCCGTTGTTCAGCGCGTCGACGGCACGGAAGGCGGGGGAGGTCATCGTTTCGCCGGAATCGCGCGCGGTGATCGTCAGCGTACCGTCCGCATTCATCTGCAGATCGAATACGCTTGCGTTCTCCTTTTCGACGGTCAGGAACGCTCCGCCGGAAAGCTGCAGGAACAGCTTCTTGTCTGTGCCGCTGCGGAGGGTGTAGCCGTCCGAAGGCTTGCCGAACGTGCCGCCGGCGCTCTTGATCTCCCACACGGAAACGCTCGTGTCGCCGTTGTGCACGGTCAGCGTGTCTTCGCCGTTCTCCGTCAGCACCACGCGCTCGCCGACGGAAAGCGTGTCGGAAGCGGAAAGCTTTTTGAAGCTCTCGGACGTGTTGCTGTTCAGATAGGGCAGCAGCACCATCAGCGCGATCATCACGAGCGCGACGAGAATGTAGCCCGGCTTGACCTTGTGTCCCTTGATCTCGCGGAACAGCATCGGAAGCGAGCCGAGGATCAGACCCGAGAACAGCAGGATCGTGAAGAACTCGAAATTCGCAAGCAGCCAGGTGACGACGAACGACAGCGCGACGACGCCGAGCACGATGCCGATCGCATACGGGATCAGCTTGATGATCGCGGCGCGGCGGCGGGCTTTGTCCTTCGAGGTGATGGAAACGGCGTCCTCGTAGACGCCGATGGCGAGCAGCATCGAACCGCCGGACACGCCGGGGATGACGATGGCGAGACCGACCAGCGTGCCTTTGAGCACGGCGACGATCCAGTTTAAGATTTTCTTTGACGTATTCATGGCTCCATTTTACGGCAGCACAGCCGTTTCGTCAACCGTACGCGGCAAATAATTACAGCTTTTTCACAAAAACCGGAGCAGGATTTGTTCGGGAATTTTCGCAAACGTTGATTTTTTGACAAACTTGCTTCACAATCGGCGTATACAATGACAGCATTGAAGAACACAAAACGAGGAGGCTTTTCAGATGGAATACCATCATTATTATGATTATGAGCCGAAACGCAGGAAGAGCGGCGTCGCGACGTCGGTGCTGATCGCCTGCACGGCGATCGCGGTCGTGATCGGTCTTTTCGCCGGCGTGCTGCTGATGAACAGCACGATGAAGCGGAACCGTACCGCGGAGGAGACGCCGCAGATTACCGCACAACCCGAGATCACGGAACAGCCGGCATTGGCGGCGGAAACGGCGGAAGCCACGCAGGAGCCGATGCGCGCCGGAACGGTCTCGACCGGCTTTGCCTACGACGGACAGTACACCCGCGCACAGGTCGTGGAGCTTGCGGCGCCGAGCGTCGTCGGCATCGACGCGGTCTTTGAAACGACGGTCTCCTACTGGGGACGTCCGCAGACCTATGAACAGAAGGGCAGCGGCAGCGGCGTGATCCTGACCGCAGACGGCTATATCGCAACGTGCGCGCACGTGGTTAGCGGCGCAAAGTCGATTGACGTGACCCTGCACGACGATGAAACCTATTCTGCGACGCTGGTGGGCGAGGATGCGCGCAACGACCTTGCGATCATCAAGATCGACGCGACAGGGCTGACCCCCGCGGTGCTCGGTGACAGCGACATGCTGACCGTCGGCGAGGACGTCATTGCAATCGGCAACCCGCTGGGCGAGCTGCGCGGCACCGCGACCGGCGGCATCATTTCCGCCGTCCGCCGCAGCATCACCGTGGAAAACAACGAAATGGAGCTCATCCAGACGGACGCCGCGATCAGCCCGGGCAATTCCGGCGGCGGACTCTTCAACGCTTCCGGCAAGCTGATCGGCATCGTCAACGCAAAGGTTTCCGATGCGAGCGCGGAGGGACTCGGCTTTGCGATTCCGGTCAACAGCGTGATCACGGAGATCAACGATCTTCTGAACTTCGGTTATGTAACCGGACGCGCGTATCTCGGCGTTTCCACCCAGAATGTTACGCTTACGAACAATTACGGCTTCTTCTCCTTCGGCGGAACGAACTGCGTGCAGATTACTGACGTAGCGGCAAACAGCCCGGCGGCCGAAGCGGGACTCAGGGCGGGCGACCTGATCCTCGAGGTTGACGGCAAGACAGTATCCTCGAACGACGATCTGTCCGATCTCATCGCCTCCTACAACGCGGGTGATTCCGCAACGCTGACGATCCGTCGCGACGGAAACCGCGCGGAGGTCCGTGTCACGTTCTCCGAATACGTCCCGAACAAATAACCCCCGAAAACCGAAAAGCCGGAGCATTTTCGCTCCGGCTTTTTTCTTATTCTTTTATCCGATCCGTCCGGGAAGCGGGAAAAGCGCTTCAGTCTTCGGACGGATTGTTCGCTTCGGCAGTCTTTTCCGCTTTTTTCTTCCCGCGAACGGCGAGCAGAAAGACCAGAAGCAGGGCAAGGTAGGCAACGAGCAGTCCCAGCGTGATCCACGTCTTGACAAGCGAATGCGGCGCGAGCCCGACGAGCGCCAGCATCGGCGCGCCGAACACGATCGCGAATGCGCTGCCCGTTAACAGATTGTTCGCGGCGGGCGTCTTGAAGTTCGGATCGATCTCGCGCAGCAGCATGACGCCGGAGCTGATCGTGCCGGTCATCATGCCGTACATGGACACGAACGCCTCCTCGGCGTAGTTCGGATAGATCTTTTTGGAAAGCCACCGAAGCCACACAAAGGTCACGGCGCCGCCGGCGACCGCCATCAGCGCGAACGGGACCCAAAGCCCCGAAAGGTCCTCGATGTTGATGCTTGCGATGCCGCAGACGATCATCAGGTCGAACGCAAGTCCCGAAATGCGGCTCAGAAGATAGTTGTTCTGGTACTGGCGCGTCATCGCCTTCGTCTTGCGGAAGATGCCGAGGACCTTGCGCGTCAGCATCGCCATCAGCGTGCCGATGATGAAATTGAAGCCCCACAGAAGCGGCGAAACGGTCTTTGCAACGCCCGGCACAAGCCCGGTGATCAGCGAATCGATCCCCCAGCTCACCAGGAAGGTGATGAGGTATACCAGCAGCACCAGCGCAAACTGCACCGAGAACTTGTCGAGCGATTCCGCGATCGGGATCTCGTTTTCGTCCTGGAAATCCCCGACCGTCACGACCGAGCCGGAAATCTCCTCGTGCGCGGTGCGTTCGCGCTTTTTGCGGCGCGCGAGCACGTTGATGTAGATCACGCCGACGATGCAGGCGCAAAGATAACCCGCGGCGGCGATCGCCAGACCGAACGAGCGTCCGCCCGCAAGCCCGAGGACTTCAAACGTGTTGCCGATGTTGTTTGCCTGCCCGGGACCCTGCCCGTAGCCCATCGGCAGCAGGATGCCGCTTGCCGCGAACACCGTCGAATCCGCGCGGAAGAAGAGGTAGTAGAGGAGCAGCGAGATCGCAAGCCCGGCAAGCCCCTGCACAAGATACGTGGACACGATCAGCGCGCCGCTCTTCGGCGCGGTCAGCACGCCTTTGGCGCTGTCGTCCTTTTTCGTGACGCGCAGCGACAGCGCGATGAAGCCGATCGCGATGCCGTGGTAGGTCATCATCTCGAGGATCGTCGTGTCGAACGGATTGTACGGAAGCTTTTCGAGCGTTTCCGTCTTGAAGATCAGAAGCCCCGCGGTGCGCAGGATCAGAAACAGAAATCCCGCGAGCACCGCCGTCGGCATCAGCGAGCGTTTGAAAAACGACACCTTGCGGCGCAGCACGTTGGCGAGCAGCAGAAAAGCGGCGATGAGCCCTGCCTGAATGATCAGGCTCCAGAGCGAGGTGTTGGATGCGGTGTAATTCATGATTCGGTTCCTTTCAGGATATGATACAGAAGCATATATTTACGGGTGTTGAGCGAGGGGCGTCCGCTGACCTGATAGTGCGCGTCGCGTGTCGAGAAGACGAGCAGATTCCGCCGCACCAGCTCCATATCGGCAATCTCCGACAGCGCGAAGACGCGGTCTCCGACCGTGAAGCGTTCGCCGTCCATCTGCATCGCACCGGAGCAGAGCGGTTCTCTGCGGTGCGCGTCGTCGTTCAGACAGAGCGTCACATCTGCATCCCGGAGCGCAAAATCCGGTTCCCCGGCGTACGCTTCCAGCCGGACACGCTGCAGCGCGTCCCATTCCGGCAGGGTCGAAACCGGCAGATTCACAAGCCGGTACTGTTCGTCGATCGAACCGTGCAGCCCGCAGGAACAGCGGATCGCATCGCCTTTCGTTTCGAGCGTGCCGATCCTTTGACAGGCGGGGCAGAGGAAGAACGCGCTTTCGAGATATTCCGCGCGGTGACGGCTTCTGTAAGCCGCGTGCAGCTGTTCCTGCCGCGCATAGGCGTTTTCGTCGAGATCCGCGACGATCGCCGCATTGATCCCGGCGGCGGACATCGTTTTCAGCATTTCGGGCGCATAGGTGTTCACGATATGTCCGTAAAAATCGCCTCTGCGGATTCCGCGTCCCCAGCGGGGCAGAGTGAAGAATCCGCCTTCAAAGCGATAGGTCACCAGCGTCACGCCCGCGGTTTTCGCAAGACGTCCGATCGTCGGCAGCATCGGCGAATTGGTCCCGTCAAAGGAGCAGGTCCCCTCCGGGAACACACACACGTTCTGTCCGTTTTTGAGGCAGGTCAGCATCTCCTTGACGGCGGTGACGGCGGAATCGCCCTTGCGCCGCACGATCGGATCGAACACGAACCGCAGAAGCCGCGAAAGGAAGCCTTTCTGCATCAGATGTTCGCTCGCGACAAAGTACATCTGCTGTCTGAACGACAACTGCAGCAGCACCGGATCCGCCGCGGTGACGTGATTTGCCACGACCAGGAACGGCGCCGGAAGCGTTGCGGCACGGTCGGTCCGAAACGCGTATATCCGTTTCAGGATCGGACTGAGCAGCAGACGGAAGACGGTCGTGAAGTTTTGATGAAAGCGATGTCGTTTGACTCTTCTGTCCATACGGTTTCCTTTGCAAAGCGCAGGACGCGCAGTTTTGCGGAATCGAAAGATATAATTATTATATAGGAATTTACCGGAAAACGCAATAACCAAAGCCGGGAAGACAAAAAAACAGCGCCGCTTCCGCAAAGGAAACGGCGCCGCGCATTGTGTCCGGATTATCCGATGACCGTTGTGTAGATCGTGGTCTCCGCAGTGCCGGTGCTCTTCCACAGGCACAGGTCGGCGTTCACGGAACGGCTGATCGCGAAGTAGTTCTTCGCAGCGTTGAAGCCGAGATGCGGAAGCTTCTTGCTTGCCGCATTCGTGGCGTCGACAGCGCCCTCGGCGATCGCGAGCGACCAGCGGTTGTAGCTTGCCGTATTGGTTTTGTAACTGTAGAGGTAGCCGCCGCGGCTTGCAAGATACGATCCGGTCGCGACGTTCTGCACGGTGAACTTGTCACCTGCTGCAGCGATCGTGAAGA
>CAMPAN010000064.1 GCA_946631895.1 uncultured Clostridia bacterium | reverse complement strand
CCGCAACCGTTCGTTTTTTGTGCTTGCACCGACGCGCGTTTCGGAGTATAATATAATTGAATGATAATGGTTTATCGGAGGATCATCCATGGCAAATAAATCAACGTCGACCAAAAAAGCACCTGCAAAGAGCGCATCGAAAAATTCCAAAGCGCCCGCGAAAAGCGCGCCGAAGAATTCCAAAGCGCCCGCAAAGGGCGGTGCAAAGACCAATTCCAAAGGAAAAACGCCCCGCGCCGGGATCGAGATCTTCGGTATCGTGCTCCTTGCGCTCGGTGCGCTGTGCGCCGTCTGGCTGTACAGCGGCGCCGACGACGCGCTCGGAAAGATCATTTCCGGGTACCTCTTCGGCATGCACGGCTGCTTCGCCTATGCCGTTCCCGTACTGTTGATCATCATCGGAATCTATCTGATCATCGGCGGAAGAAAGAAGCCCGCCCGCAGCACGCTCGCAACCGGTCTTCTTGCAGTATTGTTCATTTTGTGCGCGCTGCATATGTGGACCAGCAAGGATCTCTATACGCTGAAACAGTTCGGCGCAAGCGGCATGAAGTTTGCCGACTATGTAAAGCAGTTTTTCGCGCAGTTTCCGGCTGCCTGGGTCGAAGGAACGCACCACCACATCGGCGGCGGCGTGATCGGTATGTTCCTGCCGACGCTTCTCTATGTACTCGGCGGTAAGCTCCTGTGCTGGGTCGTCATCATTGCCGGATTTCTGATCTCCGTGCTGCTGTGCACCGGTATTTCGATCAAGGCGTACACCGACGCCTTCGGCACCAGAGTACGTGAAAAGCTCGCCGAGCATGAGCAATCGCTGACCGAGGGCTATGACGACGAAGAAGAATACGAAAACGAGTCGTCCAAAAAGCCTTGGAAGCGGGATTTCTCCACGACGATCGACGAAGAACCCGTCCCCGCAAGAAGAACGCAGGAAGATCGCAGAAAGTCCAACCGGATTCCTTTTGACGAGCTGTTTAACGTGCCGGAGTCCGAGCCCGCTAAGCCCTCCCGCAAGCCCGGGAAATCCGCATTTGCCGCCGGCCCCGATCTGATGCCGGGCAACGGACGACTTGACAGAAAGAGCGACGCGCAGCTGTCCGCCGACGAAGAGGACGAGCTTCTGATCCCTGCTTCGCAGACAAAACAGCCCGCAAAGAAAGTACCTCCCTTCTCCGATCTTGCGGAGGATCTTGTTCCCGACACCCAGAAGAAGGGATCTGCAAAGCCCGTCGAAAAGCCCGCCAAAAAGCACGCCGCGTCTGCCGAGCCGGAACCGGACGACGAAAGCGGCGAGCTTCCGATCGTCGTACCGCCCGAACCTGCCGTGCCTGCATACGAGCCGCCGTCCATCGACTGCCTGAACAAGCCGCGTGAAACGTTTGCGAAAAACGCGGAGAATCCGACCGCAATCGCGCGTCTCCTGGAAGAAACGCTGGCAAGCTTCAATATTTCCGCAAAGGTCGTCAACATCTCCGTCGGTCCCGTCGTCACCCGCTATGAGCTGCAGCCCGCGCCGGGTGTGCGCGTGAACCGCATTACGACGCTCAGCAACGACATCGCGCTGGCGCTCGCCGCGCCGCGTGTACGCATCGAGGCGCCGATCCCCGGCAAAGCCGCCGTCGGCATCGAGGTGCCGAACAAGGATGCCGCGACCGTTCTGCTGCGCGATATCATCGACAGTCCCGAGTTCATCAATGCGAAGTCTCCGGTCACGATGGCGCTCGGCAAGGACATCGCCGGCAAGATCATCGTCGCCGATCTCGGCAAGATGCCGCATATGCTGATCGCGGGCTCCACCGGTTCCGGTAAGTCCGTCTGCATCAACGACCTGATCATCTCCATGATCTATAAATCCTCGCCGCAGGATCTGCAGCTGATCCTCGTCGACCCGAAGATGGTTGAGCTCTCCGTATTCGGTACGCTTCCCCATCTGCTCATTCCGGTCGTCACCGAGCCGAAGAAAGCGGCAAGCGCGCTTCGCTGGGCGGTCAACGAAATGACCATGCGTTACAAGAAATTCACCGAGGTCGGCGCGCGCGAGCTGACGCGGTACAACTCCCTGATGGACGATCCGAAGAAGAAGATCCCGAAGCTCGTCATCATCATCGATGAGCTTGCCGACCTGATGATGGTCGCGCCGGACGACGTTGAAGACTCGATCTGCCGCATTGCGCAGCTCGGCCGTGCGGCGGGCATCCATCTGATCGTCGCAACGCAGCGTCCGAGCGCCGATATCATCACCGGTCTCATCAAGGCGAACATTCCGTCCCGCTGCGCATTTGCGGTCAGCTCCGCGATCGACTCGCGTATTATTCTCGACGCGACCGGCGCAGAAAAGCTCCTCGGCCGCGGCGATATGCTGTTCCATCCGAACGGCGCGGGCAAACCGACCCGCGTGCAGTGCGCGTACGTTTCGGATGAGGAGGTCGAACGCGTTATGTCCGGCTTCAAGAAGAATGACAACCAGTTCTCCGAGGACGTGCTGAACGAGATCAACGACGAAGCCAAAGGCGGCGCGCAGGGCGGCGTCTTCGGCGAAGGCAAGCAGGAGGACGATCTTTTGGGCGAAGCGGTCCGCGTCGTGATGGAAAACGGACAGGCTTCGATTTCGATGATTCAGAGACGTCTGCGCGTCGGCTATGCGCGTGCGGCGCGTCTTGTGGATATGATGGAACAGAAAAAATACGTCTCCCCCTTCGACGGCAGCAAGCCCCGTCAGGTGCTGATCACGCAGGCGGAATTCAATCGCGTGTTCGGCGGCGGCGCGCCTGTGCCAGATGAGGAACCGGAACCGATCGAACCCGAGGAAAGCGATTTCGAGGAGGATTTTGACGCATGAATGTAGGCGTGATCTCTCTGGGCTGCGCCAAAAACCAGGTCGATACGCAGACGATGATGGGTTATCTCAAGAGCGCCGGATACACGTTTACGAGCGAACCGGAGCATGCTGATATCCTGATCGTCAACACCTGCGGTTTCATCACGCCTGCCAAGGAGGAATCGATCGAGGCGATCTTTGAGATGGCGCAGTACAAGCAATCCGGACGCTGCAGGCTTCTCGTCGTGACCGGCTGTCTTTCCGAGCGCTACCGCAAGGAGCTGACCGAAGAAATGCCGGAGGTCGATCTCTTTCTCGGCGTTCGCGAATATCAGAAGCTCCCCGGATTGATCGCCGAAAAGCTGAATCTCCCATGTTCCCCTGTCATCAGGCCGGAACGGCTGCTTGTGACGCCGCCGTATCGCGCATACCTTCGCATCGGCGACGGCTGCAACAACCGCTGCGCATACTGCGCGATCCCGCTGATCCGCGGCGATCTCAAGAGCACGCCCGCGGAACAGCTGATCGACGAAGCCAAAGCGCTTGCCGATATGGGCGTCACGGAGCTTTCGGTCATTGCACAGGATACCTCCGGCTACGGAAAGGACCTATACGGCGAGCCGCGGCTGATCCCGCTTCTGAAGGAGCTTGACCGGATCGACGGGCTCCGCTGGGTGCGGCTGCTCTATACATATCCGGATACGGTCACACCGCAGCTTCTGGACACGCTTGCCGAGGGGGAAAAGCTCGTTCCGTATCTCGATATGCCGCTGCAGCACTGCAACGACGAGCTTTTGCGCCGCATGCACCGGCGCGGCAGCAAGGCGCATATCGAAAGCTTGCTCGATCACATCCGCAAAAACTACCCGGATTTCACGCTGCGTACGACCATGATGGTCGGATTCCCCGGCGAAACCGACGCGCAGTTTGAAGAGCTCATGCAGTTTCTCAGGGACTATCCCTTCGACCGTGTCGGCGCGTTCGCATTCTCTCCCGAGGAGGGAACCGCGGCGGAAACGATGCCGGATCAGATTCCGGACGACGTGAAGGAAGCGCGTCTCTCCGCGCTGATGGAGCAGCAGCAGGCGATCTCGAGGGAGCGAAACGAACGCTGGATCGGGCGGGAGCTTCTGATGCTTGTCGAGGAGACCGGCATGGACGGGACCTACGGCAGAACGATCCGCGAAGCACCGGACGCCGACGGCACGGTCTGCATTGCGCCGAGCTACCGTCACGAACCCGGACAGTATCTGTCCGTACTTCTCACCGGAGCGGATTCCTACGATATGACGGGAGAATGGGTATGAATACGGCAAACAAGCTGACGCTTCTGCGGATCCTTCTGATTCCGCTGTTTATCCTTGCGCTTCTTCTTCCCAACGTGTGGCAGGGGTTTGCACCGTATGCACACTGGGTTGCGGCAATGGTTTTCCTTGTAGCCGCGATCACCGATATTCTCGACGGGAAATATGCCAGAAAGCACAACGTCGTGACCGATTTCGGCAAGCTGATGGATCCGACCGCAGACAAGATCCTGATCGTCGCCGCGTTTGTGATGCTCTCCTGCTCGACCGACGCCGCGCATCCGAAATACCTTTTGCATCCGGTCATCACGATTGTCTTTATCGCGCGGGAGTTTCTGATCTCCGGCATGCGGCAGATCGCTGCGTCGAAAGGCGTTGTGATCGCCGCCGGCAAGCTCGGCAAATGGAAAACGACATTTCAGGATATCATCGTCATTGCTCTTCTGCTCTATGATGAATTCCCGTTCCTGTACCTCAACCCGTATCTGAGGTATCTGATCGAAGCGCTCGTCTATGTCGCGCTTGCGCTGTCGATCGTGTCCGCCATTGAATACATGATCAAAAACAAAGGAGTGATCGATTTCCATGATTGCTGAACTGATCTGCGTCGGAACCGAGCTTCTGATGGGGCAGGTCCTGAACACCAACGCGCATTTCATTGCAAAGGAACTTGCGCCGTCCGGTATTGATATGTATCATCAGATCGTTGTGGGGGACAATCCGAAACGGCTCACGGAGGCGGTCGAAACCGCGCTGTCCCGTGCGGACGTCGTGCTGCTGTCCGGCGGTCTCGGACCGACCGACGACGATCTCACCAAAGAGACCGTTGCAAAAGCCCTGGGCAAGGAGCTTGTGCTGTTTGACGACGAATGGGATAAGCTGCAGCGCTGGTTTTCCTCCAAGGGCAGAACGATTGCCCCGAATAACAAAAAGCAGGCGATGTTCCCGAAAGATGCGATCATTCTGGACAATCCGAACGGCACCGCCCCGGGCTGCATCATGGAATCTGACGGAAAAGCCGCGATTCTGATGCCGGGACCGCCGCGCGAGCTTCAGCCGATGTTCAGGAATCACGTTCTCCCCTACCTTCTCAAAAAGAGCGGACACAGGCTTTATTCGCGTGAGATCCGTATCTTCGGCATGGGCGAATCGGATGTGACGTACCGGCTCGACGATCTTATCAAGAATCAGACCAATCCGACGATCGCGCCGTACGCCAAGACCGGCGAGGTCACGCTGCGAATCACTGCGCGCTGCCAAAACGAAGCCGAAGGCGAAGCACTCGTGGCGCCGACGATCGAAACGATCAAAGCGACGCTCGGCGACGTTGTGTACGACACGGACGGGCACGAGCTTGCCGAGGTCTGCCACAAGATGCTGATCGAGAACGGCAAAACGCTCGCCGTTGCGGAAAGTTGCACCGGCGGCAGGCTTGCGGATGCGTTCATCAACTACCCCGGCAGTTCGGCATACTTCATGGAAGGCGACGTCACGTACTCGAACGATGCCAAGATGCGTTGTCTCGGCGTCCGCGCGGAGACGCTCGATACGGTCGGCGCCGTCTCTGAGGAATGCGCAAGGGAGATGGCGGACGGCTGCCGCAGACACGCCGGAACCGACTACGCCCTGTCCACGACCGGTTATGCGGGACCCGACGGCGGCGAGCCGGGCAAACCTGCGGGCACGGTGTTCATCGCGCTCGCAAGCGAAACCGGCACGATCGTAAAACGACTGAATCTGTTCGGCGACCGCAGCCGCATCCGGCATTCCGCGGTTCTGAACGCACTTGATCTTTTACGAAGAAATATCTGTACGAAATAACGGACAGGTGATATAATACAATCAATCCGTAAGATTTGAAAGAGAGGAACACACGACATGTTGGAAAAAGAAAAAGCATTGGAAATCGCATTGAGCCAAATCGAAAAGAGCTTCGGCAAAGGCGCGATCATGAAGCTGGGCGATGCATCCCGCGTGCCCGTCTCCGTCATCCCGACCGGCTGCCTTGACCTGGATCTCGCGCTCGGTGTCGGCGGCGTGCCGCGCGGCCGCGTCATCGAGATCTTCGGGCCTGAATCCTCCGGTAAAACGACCATCGCGCTGCACATCGTCGCACAGGCGCAGAAGATGGGCGGCACCGCCGCGTTCATCGACGCGGAGCATGCGCTTGATCCCGTCTATGCGGAGCATCTCGGCGTTCAGATCGAAGACCTCTACGTATCCCAGCCGGACACCGGCGAACAGGCGCTCGATATTGCGGAAGCGCTTGCAAGAAGCGGCGCCATCGACGTGATCGTCATCGACTCGGTCGCCGCGCTCGTTCCGAAGGCGGAGCTCGAAGGCGATATGGGCGATTCGCACGTCGGCCTCCAGGCGCGTCTGATGTCGCAGGCACTCCGCAAGCTCACCGGCTGCGTCGCAAAGACCAACACCGTCGTGATCTTCATCAACCAGCTGCGCGAAAAGGTCGGCGTCATGTTCGGCAATCCCGAGACGACGACCGGCGGCAAAGCGCTGAAATTCTACGCCTCCATCCGTATGGACGTCCGCCGCATCGAAACGCTGAAAGCGGGCAACGACGCGGTCGGCTCCCGCACACGCGTCAAGATCGTCAAGAACAA
>CAMPAN010000063.1 GCA_946631895.1 uncultured Clostridia bacterium | reverse complement strand
TTCCGGCACGCTTCAGTTTTTTCATATTGTCGCGGTAAACCGTTTCGCGAAGATAGCCGATCAGCCCTTCACACCCGCCGGATTCATACGCAGTCAGCAATTCCTGATCCCAAGGATCTGCATTGCATCCCAAAGCTATGATACGATCGACTCTTGCCTTTTCATGTTCATACCAATGCTGCGCTTCCGCTTCGTCGCCGTCCAAAGTTGCTTCGATCCAAACCCTCGTTTTCGGCGTATTTTCATGGAGCACAAGCTCCCTTTTTCGTGGGGTAAGACAGTATGCGCGACAGGAGGACAGATCCGTGACCTCGTCGAGCTCCGGAAGCATCAGTTCGTCGATAAACGGTCGGAGCTGCTCCGGCTCGTTGAAATTCAGGACTTTGTCCCAACCGTTTGTCTCCGGGTTTCCGGGAATTCTCAACGGGCTCCATCCGAATTTCCAGAAAAACTCGAATTTTGCTTCTCTCCAATATTCGTTTGCATCGTGCATCGGGTAATATTTGTCCGAAAGTGTCAGCGGACAATAGAGGGACTGTGCGCCGTACATCGGCGCAAGCTCATATCCGCGATATGTCGCAAACACCATGCTTAAAAGCACCTCGTTGCCGGGTTCGCCGACGACCTTGTGCCAACGAACGGGGCTGTTCTTATAGCGGCGAAAGCCTGCCGCTTCCAGTTTTCCTGCGTATTCGCGCTCCATATAGTCCGCAAGCTTTTCCGCAAGCGTATGCGGCCGGGTCGTTTCGTTCAGTTCCCGATCCGGCAGAAACCAGAACGTCCGGTATGCCCGCGTTTCGTCTTCTTCCGGCAAAATCACAGGCGTAAAGTGCAAAAGCGCTGCAAGCGGCTCCAGACCATCCTCCGCAAAGGTATATTCGCCTTCGAAGATCGACTGAAACTGCGCAGGTTTGCATTTCCAGCTCTTTTTGCACATTGCCGCCCATGCTGCATAATTCGGCTCGCCGAGCGGTTCATAAGGCGTGCCGAGGCAGGCAATCGTGTCGGTTTCATTCTTTGTGTCGAACAGACGGCAGACAACGAAATCGCTGTCAACACAGATCACCGAAAGCACCGGCACGCGTCCTTCCTTTGCCAAAGCAGCAAGAAACGGTTCAGCCGTATCAGGGGATTCGAGCAAAGGCGATTGAAAATCAAACCATTCGGAATCCGGGTACTGCGTAAAGCGGACAGGAACGCCGAGCCCGTCTTCGCACGGTTGATACCCGACAGCGGCAGCCGCTTTTTTGATGCCGGGAATCATGGTCATCAGCCCGGATATTCCCTTATCCTGCACCAATGTTCTTTCAAAGAACTGTCCCATAAAACCTCCCGATCGTTATGTATGAACCCGTCAAATATCCCCTCTTACGCCGTAGACGACGATGCCGACGCACTCGCGCAGGAAGTTGTTGATGCGGATGTACCAAACGTCCGGCGCCGCAATGCCCACGGCGGAAATTCCCGCTTTCTTTGCCACGCGTCCCGCGCGGAAGACGTGAAAGTCCGTCGTGACGAAGGCGATCGACGCGTCTTTTCCGAGGGTCTCTTCAATCAGCGCTTTGCTGAACGCAAAGTTCTCACGCGTGCTCGTCGCTTTGTCCTCGATCAAGATGCGGCTTTCTTCGATGCCCCTGCGCTCAACGAGATACTTCTGCATCGCCGACGCTTCGGTGACGCTTTCGCCGTCGCCCTGGCCGCCGGAAACCACGCAGACCGTATCCGGATGCGCCGAAAGATAGTCCGCCGCCGTATCGAGACGGTTAGAAAGCACCCAGGTCACACGGTCGCCGTGCACCGCCGCGCCGAGCACGATCAGCGCATCCGCATCCACCTCGTTCGCGCGCTTTGCCGCCGTGCCCATGAAGATCCCCATCACAAGCAGGAACGCGACGCCGACCGCATAGCAGCCGAGCAGAAACCACTTGACGAACGTGAGGAACCCGTGGTCCATATGGTGCATAAACGCACCAAGCAGCAACAGCGGCAGACCGAGCACCAACGGCAGAATCACACCGAGGTTGAAGTTGGAGAGCATGGACACGATCACCGTATCCAGTACCAAAAATACACCAACGATAATACAGATGATTCGAAGCACTTTCATGGTTTCTCCTTCTTCGGTGTTGTGTTTTGTTTTCACCTCATCCACCGCAAGCGGTCCCCCTTCCCCATCAAGGGGAAGGCTTTTGGATGCGCGAATCCGGAGGCTTCTCCCCCTTCAGGGTGGAGAAGCTCCGCGAAGCGGTGATGAGGGGGCATTCTTCCGCCAGTCCCAGATGTCTCATAATATCCTGACAAACCGCATCAAATTCCCGGTTGATCTGCAGATTGGTATACCGCAGCACCGTGATCCCGTTCGCTCGGAACCATTCGTCCCGTTCGCGATCGCGCGCCGGTCCGACGCCCTGAAAATGATGTGAACCGTCCAATTCGATCACAAGCTTCTTCGAAGCAACAAAAAAGTCCACGATATAGTCGCCGAGAACCTTTTGCCGGTTGACCGTGAGCGGAAGACCTTTCAGAAAATCATACCAAAGATGCCGTTCTTCTTTGGTCATGTTCTTTCGCAGGACCCTGGAAATCCCGGTCAGTTTTTTCTCCATGCGTTCACTCCATCCCTGATGCACGGTATTGATTCACCGCATCCGCCGCCGTTCCCATCGAGGGGAAGGTCCTTTGGTATGCCTCGCCGAATGACGCGCGCGGATCGTTTTCTTTCACTCCATCCCGAGCGCGCGGCGGAGGAATTGCCCGGTGTAGCTTTGTTCGCAGCGGGCGACCTCCTCCGGGGTGCCGGTGACCACCACCGTGCCGCCGTCGTCGCCGCCCTCGGGTCCGAGGTCGATGATCCAGTCCGCGGTCTTGATGACGTCGAGGTTGTGCTCGATGACGATGACCGTGCTGCCGGCGTCCGCAAGGCGGTTCAGGATCTCCAGAAGCCGCTTGACGTCATGCGTGTGCAGACCCGTCGTCGGCTCGTCCAATACGTAGAGCGTTCTGCCCGTGTCGCGGCGGGTGAGCTCCGTCGCAAGCTTGATGCGCTGCGCTTCGCCGCCGGAGAGCGTGGTGCTGGGCTGACCGAGCTTGATGTAGCCGAGCCCCACGTCGTCGAGCGTCTGCAGGATCTTTTTGATGTTCCGGTGCTGCGCGAAGAACGGCAGCGCTTCCTCGACCGTCATATCGAGCACGTCATAGATGTTCCTGCCCTTGTAGCGGACTTCCAGGGTTTCGCGGTTATAGCGCTTGCCGTGGCAGACCTCGCACGGGACGTAGACGTCCGGCAGAAAGTGCATCTCGATCTTGACGATGCCGTCGCCCTTGCAGGCTTCGCAGCGTCCGCCCTTGACGTTGAAGCTGAACCGCCCGCTTGTGTAGCCCCTCAGCTTCGCGTCCGGCGTCGTCGCGTACAGCGCGCGGATCAGGTCAAAGAGACCGGTATAGGTCGCGGGGTTCGACCGCGGCGTACGCCCGATCGGGCTTTGGTCGATGTCGATGATCTTGTTGAGGTATTCGATCCCGTCGATGCCGTCGTGATCCTTGGCGCGGGTCTTTGCGCGGTTCAGGTCGTGCAGCAGGCGCTTCTTCAGCACCTCGTTGACGAGCGAGGACTTGCCCGAGCCGGACACGCCGGTCACGCAGATGAGCTTGCCGAGCGGAAAATCGACGGTGATGTTCTTGAGATTGTTCGCCCTTGCGCCGCGCACGGTCAGCATCTGTCCGCTGCCGGGACGCCTCGTTTCTGGGACGGGGATGGTGCGTTTATGACTCAGGTACTGCCCGGTCAGCGAGTTCTCGCACGCCATGACCTCTTCGGGCGTACCCGCCGCCATGATCTCGCCGCCGTGCACGCCGGCGCGGGGACCGATGTCCACGATGAAGTCCGCGGCGCGCATCGTCTCCTCGTCGTGCTCGACGACGATCAGCGTGTTGCCGAGATCGCGAAGCCCTTTCAGCGAATCCAGCAGCCTTGCGTTGTCGCGCTGATGAAGCCCGATGCTGGGCTCGTCGAGGATATAGAGCACGCCGACAAGTCCGCTGCCGATCTGCGTGGCGAGCCGGATGCGCTGGCTTTCGCCGCCGGACAGCGTCGCCGCCGCGCGCGACAGCGTGAGGTAGTTGAGCCCGACGTTGACGAGGAAGCCGAGACGCGCGTCCAGCTCCTTCAGAATCGCCGCGGCGATCATCTGCTGCGTGGGCGTAAGCGTGAGGGTTTTCAGAAACTCGCGCGAGCGTTTGACGTTCATTTCGCACAGCTCGGAGATGTTGATCCCGCCGACGGTGACGGCAAGCGAGGTGGGCTTCAGGCGCTTGCCCTTGCAGTCCGGGCACGGGATATGCGCCATGTAGCTTTCGATGTCCGCCTTTGCCCAGTCGCTCTGCGATTCGCGGTAGCGCCGCTCCATGTTCGGCACGATGCCCTCGAACGTCGCAAGGAAGTGTCCGCCGCCGTAGCTGCGTTCGTACTGCACCTCCAGCTTTTCCTTGGTGCCGTACATCAGCGCGTCGCGTCCCGCCTTTGGGATGTCGCAGTACGGCGTGTCCATCGTGAAGCCGAAGTGCCGCGCGATCGCCTCGTAATACATATCGGAAAAGACGTTGTTCGAGCCGCTCTTCCAGCCCGGCGCCTTGATCGCGACCTCGTTCAGGGACAGCGATTCGTCCGGCACGATCAGCGTCGGATCGATCTTGAGCTGTTCGCCGAGACCGAGGCACGTCGGGCACGCGCCGAACGGATTGTTGAACGAGAACGCGCGCGGAGCAAGCTCTTCGAGCGCGATGCCGCAGTCCGGGCAGGCGTAATTCTGCGAAAACAGCATCTCCTCGCCGTCCTGCACCGCAACGATCGCAAGGTTCTGCCCGAGCGCAAACGCGTGCTCCAGCGATTCCGTGAGCCGGCTTTCGACGCCCTCCTTCAGCACGATGCGGTCGATGACCGCTTCGATCGTATGCTTTTTCTGCTTGTCCAGCGCCGGGACTTCCTCGATCGGATACACCTCGCCGTCGATGCGCAGACGCACGTAGCCCTCGCGCTGCAGGCGCTCGATGACCTTCGTGTGCTCGCCTTTCCTCCCGCGCACGCACGGCGCGATGATCTGCATGCGCGTGCCGAGGGGCAGCGTCATGACCTGATCCACGATCGTGTCGATCGACTGGCGTTCGATCACCCTGCCGCAGTTCGGACAGTGCGGTACGCCGCAGCGGGCATAGAGAAGGCGCAGATAGTCGTAGATCTCCGTGACCGTGCCGACCGTCGAACGCGGATTATGCCCGGTGCTCTTCTGGTCGATCGAGATCGCGGGGGAAAGCCCGTCGATGCGGTCGACGTCGGGCTTGTCCATCTGCCCGATGAACATGCGCGCATACGAAGAAAGGCTCTCGACATAGCGCCGCTGCCCCTCCGCGTAGATCGTGTCGAAGGCGAGCGAGGATTTGCCCGAGCCGGAAACGCCCGTCATCACCACGAGCTTGTTGCGCGGGATGACGAGGTCGATGTTTTTAAGGTTGTGTTCTCTTGCGCCGTAGATGCAGAGATCCTGATCTTTTCGTTCCATATTATCTGTGACGGACCGAGGCGATCGCCTGCGCCGAAATGCACAGACCGCGTCCCTCGTCGTTCATTCCTTCCGTTGTCGTTGCCTTGACCGAGACCGCATCCGGCGAAATGCCGAGATCTTCGGCGATCGTGCGTTCGATCTCCTCCCGATACGGCGCCAGCTTCGGCTTCTGACAGATCACCGTCGCGTCGACGTGCGACACGACCATGTCCCGTTTTTGCACCAACTCGTTGACCTTGCGGAGCAGGAAGCGGCTTGAGATGCCCGCGTACTGCGCGTCGGTGTCGGGAAAGAGCTTTCCGATGTCGCCGAGCTTCATCGCGCCTAAAATCGCGTCCATGATCGCGTGCAGCAGCACGTCCGCGTCGGAGTGCCCTAAAAGTCCCTTTTCGAACGGGATCTCCACGCCGCCGAGGATGAGCTTGCGCCCCTCGACGAGCCGGTGCGTGTCGAACCCGGTCCCGTATGCCGGCGGCGGCATAAGCCGCGTGAGCGCCCATGCCCAGTCCGCCGCGGTCGTCAGCTTGCGGTTGTCTTCGCTGCCCAGAATGAGATGCGGCACGCCGAACTTCTTTGCGTACAGCGTGGCGTCGTCGGTGGCGTAATCGCCCTGTTCATATGCCGCGCGGATCTCCGAAAGCCGGAACGTCTGCGGCGTCTGCATGCGAAAGAGCGTGCTGCGGTCGAGCGTTTCGATTTCGCCGTCGCCGAGCCGGATCACCGTATCGGTGACCGGCAGCGACGCAACGCCGGAGCCGAATTGCCGCGCGGCGTCGATGCTTGCCCGCACGATCGCCGGGGAAACGAAGCACCTTGCGGCGTCGTGGATGACGGCGATCTCGCCTTCCGCCGCCGCCAATCCGTTCCGCACCGAATCCGTACGCTCTTTTCCGCCCGGCACGACCGCAAACGGCACGGGTACGGAAAGCGACGCGACGGTTTTTTCGCTTGCCTCGCTCACGACAAAGACGAGCGAATCGCAGCCGCCTGCCAGCAGCGCGTCCATGGAGCGCTCGATCGCGGTTTTGCCGAGCAGCGGCGTATTCAGCTTATCGAAGCCCATGCGGCTTGCGGATCCGCCGCAGAGCAGAATCCCGCACGCGCTCATGATTCCTCTCCGGACAGCACGGTATAGAGCGAATCCGCGTCCTCCTTGCGCACGACCTCCGGCGTCTTTTCGACGCGGCACAGCATGTGCTTGCCGCCGAGCAGGATGTCGATCGTGTCGCCCGGCTTGACTTCGCTTGCCGGCTTTGCCACCTTGCCGTTGATCGAAACGCGCCCCGCGCCCGCGGCTTCGTTCGCCACGGTGCGCCGTTTGATGATGCGCGAAACCTTTAGCCACTTATCGAGCCGCATCTTAACCTCCGAACGGCGTAAAGCCGAAGCCGAGCGTTTTGGTGATCTGCAGGATCAGCACGATCACGCCGAGCGCGCCGGTGTAGATCGCAAAGCCGAACAGTCCCTTCTTCGTGATGAGCCGGATCATGAAGCGCACCGCAAAGTAGCCGGAGATCGCCGCGACGA
>CAMPAN010000062.1 GCA_946631895.1 uncultured Clostridia bacterium | reverse complement strand
GGCAAGACCATGTGCTTCTTCGGACCGGCATGGTACTACAACTTCTGCATGACCAACGCGATGGATGCCGAAAAGGGCTGCGTCGGTGACTGGTGCATCGTCAAGGGACCGCAGGCATACTTCTGGGGCGGCACGTGGCTGCTGGCAGCAACCGGTTCCGACAACACCGAAATGCTGAAGGACATCTTCGAGACGTTCACCAAGAATGAGGACGTCTGCACGAAGCTCGTTGAAAACGAAGGTCAGTATCCGAACAACACCAAGGTTGCAGAGAAGTTCGCAAACGATCCGAACTGGGGCAACACCATGATCCTCGACGGTCAAAACGACACCGCGATCTTTGCAGAGCTTGCGAAGGACATCAAGTGGGAGAACCACACCAACTACGACCAGATCCTGAACGAGGGTCTGCAGAACAAACTGCAGGAGTACTTCAACGGTTCCGTTGACTACGAGACCGCGATGAACAACTTCTATCAGCTGATCAAGGAAACCTATCCGAACATCAAGCTGCCTGCGGCATAATCTGACAGCATACTGCGGCAGGGGCTTCCCCTGCCGCAGTATTTCATCTGTGTATTTCTCGGAGGAGAATCCTATGGAAAAGATCCAAACGGGAACCGGCAAAAAGCTGAAGTCCGTGAGCTATGCAAAATGGGGGTACATTTTCATAGCGCCGTTCTTCATCGCCTATATCATCTTTACGCTTGTCCCGCAGTTATTGACCGTATACAACAGTTTTTTTGAGACGTATCGTATCGGCCTTCAGCAGGTCGGGCCGAACTTTGTCGGACTGGGCAACTACAAAGCACTGTTTCAGCCCGACGCGAACGGAACGATCCTGATCTTTAAATACGCGCTGAACACGATGATCCTTTGGATCGCCGGCGCGGTGCCGCAGTTCGTTATCGCCATGCTGCTGGCGCTGTTCTTTACGAGCACACGTCTCAATATCAAGGGACAGAGCTTCTTCAAGACGGTCATCTACATGCCGAACCTGATCATGGCGGCGGCATTCTCGATGCTGTTTTACACGCTGTTTTCCCGCGTTGGACCGATCCAGGCGCTTCTCGAAAACTGGGGCGTCATCGACCACACCTTTGATTTCTTTGCCATCCGCGTGAGCGTACGCGGCATGATCGCGCTGATGAACTTCCTCATGTGGTTCGGCAATACGACGATCGTGCTGATGGCGGGCATCATGGGTATCGACCAAAGCTTGTTTGAATCGGCGACGATCGACGGCGCAAACTCCGTGCAGGTGTTCTTCAAGGTCACGATGCCGCTTCTGATGCCGATCTTCGTCTACTGTCTGATCACGGCAATGATCGGCGGTATTCAGATGTTCGACGTGCCGCAGGTCCTGAGCAAGGGCGACGGCGTGCCGAACGGCACAACGAGAACGCTCGTCATGTATCTGAACGGCTATCTGAAGACCAGAAACCTCGGCATGTCCGGCGCGATCTCTGTGATCATGTTCATCATCACGGGTGGACTCGGCGCGATCGTTTATAAGATGCTTTCCGCGCCGTATAAAGATCAGACCCGTAAGCACAGAGAGAGAAAGGGGAATGTCCTATGAGCAAGAAAATCAGCGACAATACCCTCGGAAAAATCAAGCTGACCGTCCTTCGCGTGATCGTTTATGCGATCCTCGTGTTTCTGACGTTCCTCTGCCTGTTCTTCTTCTACCTGATGATCGTCAACGCATCGCGTTCGAACGCGGAGCTTGCAACCGGCTTTTCGATTCTGCCGAAGGGGAATTTCTTCGTGAACCTGAAGAACGCGTGGAACGACGCTTCGATCAACATTCCCCGCGGCATGCTGAACAGCCTGATCATTGCGGTGAGCAGCGCAGTTATCACGACCTACTTCTCCGCATTGACCGCGTACGGCATTCACGCATACAATTTCCGCGGAAAGAAGTTCGTGTTCACGTTTATCATGGCGATCATGATGATCCCGTCACAGGTTTCCGCACTCGGCTTTTTGCAGCTGATGACCAAGTGGAATCTTACGGACAGCTATATTCCGCTGATCGTGCCGGGCATTGCGGCGCCGGTCGTGTTCTTCTACATGAAGCAATACATGGAAAGCGTGCTGCCGCTTGACGTCATCGACGCGGCGCGCGTGGACGGCTCGAACGAGTTCCGCACGTTCAATACGATCGTGCTGCCGATGATCAAGCCCGCGATCGCGGTGCAGATGATCTTCTCGTTCGTCAGTTCGTGGAACAACTACTTCATTCCCGCGCTGCTGCTGAACAAGGCGGAGCTCAAGACCGTTCCGATCATGATCGCGCAGCTGAGAAGCGCGGACTACAGTAAGTTCGATATGGGCAAGGTGTACATGTTCATTCTTCTGGCAATCCTGCCGGTTATGATTGTTTACATCATCCTGTCCAAGTCGATCATCAAAGGCGTTACCGCCGGCAGTGTTAAAGGGTAATATCTTCATTACCTTCCCTCCTGATAACCGCTCTGGTCATGCAGAGCGGTTTCTTGCGAAAAAACGGTATTTCAGAATAGGAGCAATCAGATGAGAATTTGGAACGGCTATCAAAGAGGCGTCAACCTCGGCGGTTGGTTTTCCCAGTGCGATCACACGCAAAAACGGTATGATACCTTCATTCGCGATGAGGATTTCACGGTGATCAAAAGCTGGGGCGCGGATCACGTGCGCGTGCCGATCGACTATGAGCTTTTGGAGGACAAAAGCGGCGCGCCGATTGAGAAGGGATACCGGCGTCTCAGAAAGACGATCGACCTCTGCAGGCGGAACGGGCTCAATATGGTCCTCGATCTGCACAAGACGGCAGGCTTTTCCTTTGACGCAAATGAGGGAGAAGCGGGATTCTTTGACAACGAAGCATACCAGGAACGTTTTTATCAGCTTTGGGAACGCATTGCGGCGTATTTCGGAAACGACGCGGATATGCTGGCGTTTGAGCTGCTGAATGAGGTGACGGAAAAGGAATACCGCGATACGTGGAACCGGATCGCAACCGAATGCATCCGCCGCATCCGCGCGATCGCACCGGATGTATGGATCCTCGTCGGCGGGTATTATCACAACAGCGCTGTTGCGGTCAAGGATATCGACGTACCGGATGACGGTCGCATCGTCTATAATTTCCATTGCTACGAACCGCTGATTTTCACACATCAGGGCGCGGACTGGATCCCCACAATGGATCCCGCGTTCCGCATCCCGGTCACGGCGACCTTTGCGGAAATGGCGGAGGCGGACGTTCGCATGGGAACGCTGTCCTGCGCAGGGTACGACCGGTTCCCGCTCGATACGGTGCTTTCGCCCGCGTACTTTGAAGCCTTCATGGCGGAAGCCGTTTCGGTTGCCGAGCGGAAGAACGTACCGCTGTACTGCGGCGAATACGGCGTGATCGATCGTGCAAAACCGGAGGACGCCGTCGCATGGTTCCGCATGATCCATACGGCATTTGAAACATACGGCATCGGACGCGCTGCGTGGAGCTACCGTGAAATGGACTTCGGTCTTTCCGATGCGCGCATGGACGCCGTGCGGGAAGAACTGCTGCGGTATCTCTGATCTTATGAAAAGCCTCTCCGGGGGCTTTTTTCATATAAAGCCCGAGGACCGTATCATGCGCTCCGGCACGGGCATCGTCATCGATTTCAATCATGTGATATTGATGCTCCGTATACCCATTTCGCTGCGGGAAAGGCTTATGTCCGTAACACCGAAGAACACTTCCCGCTTCTCTTAGGCAGGGAAGTGCGGCTGTATCTTTGATTTTTTCCGGATTCATTTGAACGATACCTGATATCGAGTCCATGGTCAAAGAGGGCAAGCTGGGACGTAAGAGCGGTCACGGCTTCTACGATTACGATTAACTCTCTCCTTTCTCAAATGAGCCGCGGATATCCCTTCGGTGGATCCGCGGCTCATTGCTTTTGCGCGTAAAGACCTTCGCAAATCGGTTTTCCGAACGAAGCAATCGTCTGTATTGAAATCAGAAGATTCATTGAATTATAAGGTCCGCAAATACATTGAAAAAAGTGCGTCGGGGGAGACTTCGATGCGCTTTTTGTCTTTTTCGTCAAAGATCGGAATGAGGATAACCGCTCCGGCTGCGGAGCGGTTTTTGATTACAAAAAAAGATTTGGATTTTTAAATTCCGTTTTAGGAAGCGCCTGTATGATGATACCATCAAAGAAAGCGAGGAAGCGCGTATGAAAAGCGTACAGGAACCGATCGCAGTTCGGAAGGTATTCCCGGCTATGGGAACGGTGCATACGCTCGCTGTCGAAGGAGAACAGGCGGTTGTTGCTGCCGAGCAGATCAAGGAACGGATTCAAACGATGGATCAGGTGTGGTCTGTCTTCCGGGAGGACAGTGAGATCGCCGCAATGAACCGCGGTGAATATATCACGGCAAGCGAGGATACCCTGCGGATCCTGAAAGAAAGCGTGAGGATTTCCAAAGAGACGGAAGGCGCGTTCGATATCACGGCGGGACCGTTGACGATGATTTGGCGGCAGGCAATGAACGACGAACGGGTTCCGGATCCGCGCGAGATCTCAGAGGCGCTGCGGCACACCGGAGCAAATAGCGCTCGGATTATCGGAAACCGTGTGAAGCTCAAAAGAGGGCGGTCCGTCGGTCTCGGAGGGATCGCCAAGGGCTATGCGCTTGACCGGGCGCTGGAACTCGTAAAAGACGCGGGAACGGAAAACGCGGTCCTGAATCTCGGCGGTACGATCGGCGTGACCGGCAGGCCGGTCGAAATCGGGATTCGCAACCCGTTCGATCCGAACGGCGAGCCGATGGGCACACTGCTTTTGGACAATCGCTGCGCGGTCACCAGCGGATCGTACGAACGGTTTGCCCGTATCGGCGGCAGGACATTTCATCACATCATTGATCCGCGGACGGGATATCCGTCCGACGCCGGACTCGTTTCGGTCACGCTGGTCGGAAGAAATGCGACCGTTCTGGATGCGTTTGCGACCGCGGCGTTTGTTCTCGGACCGTTTCTTGCATTACCGTTTCTCAAACGATACGGGATCGAAGCGATCTTCATCAAAGCGGACGGTAAAGTGCTGAAGACCGAGGGGCTTTCGGACACATTTCAATTGCGTGAGAATATGCACACAGCATAAGAAAGGAAACCAATATGTTCAAGGTTGAAAAAGAATCGATCGTTCTGAAGAACGGTAAGCGATTTTCGATGACACAGATTCTGAGGCACAGCATCCAGCTCGGCGCATTCTTCCTGTTTCCCGGTCTGTTTCTGACCGTGTTCCATGCGATCATGGATCTGGTCGTTTCTCTGATCCAAGGGACGTTCTCGTTCTCGGCACAGGCGCCGGGGCTTGTGACGCTTCTGATCGTCTTTGCGGTCACAGCGTTGTGGGGACGCTTTTTCTGCGGATACCTCTGTTCGTTCGGCGCAATGCAGGAGCTTCTTGCGTTTGCTTCCCGTAAGATCATTCCGCGAAAGAAGCGCATTCCCCAAAAGGCGGATCGCATCCTGAAGTTCCTGAAATACGCGGTTCTGTTCGCGATCGTGCTCTTTGTGTGGATACTGCAGCTTCCGGTTGACAGCTCGTTCTCTCCGTGGGGCGTGTTCGGCATGCTCATTTCAGGCAACGGCAGCGTCATGCTTTCCGCAATCCCGACCGTCGGCTTCGCGATCCTTGTTGCGATCCTGATCGCTTCGTTCTTTGTCGAGCGGTTCTTCTGCCGCTATCTTTGCCCGCTCGGCGCGCTGTTCACACCGGCATCCAAAGGGAGACTGTTCCGCATCCGCCGGAAAGAATCTGCCTGCAGCGGCTGCGCGCAGTGTTCCCGTGCCTGCGCAATGGGAATTCAAGTGCATGAGAACGACCGCGTCACAAGCGGTGAATGTATCGACTGTATGCGCTGCATGGGCGTGTGCGCGCCGGACGCGCTTACGGCAAATCCGCATCCTGCGATTGCAGGAACGGCTTCCGCGCTCGTTCTTTGCGGCGCGCTCGGCGTCAGCCGCATGATCCCGGTTCAGAGCAGTACGACGGAGACGGCTGCTTCGGCGGACGTTTCGCAAGCGCAGGGACGTTATGCGGACGGCGTTTATACCGGCAGCGGTACGGGCTTCCGCGGCGACGTCACATCCAAGGTGACCGTGCAGAACGGCATGATCACGGATATCACGATCCTGTCGTATCGTGATGATTCGGAGTATTTCAGCCGCGCACAGTCCGGTGTGATCGGCGCGATTCTGTCTTCGCAGACGCCGCAGGTCAGCACGGTCAGCGGCGCGACGTTTTCCTCCTGCGGCATCATGGAATCGGTTGCGGACGCACTGCAGCTTGTCGAGCTCAAAAGCGCGGTTGCGGAGCAGTCGGAGAGCGCCGAACAAAACGGATCGCACGGAAGAAAGCAGCGGGAAGGCGACAACTTCACCACGCAGCCGAACGGCGAAAGACAACGCGGCGCAGAAGACAATGAAGGCGATTTTTCCGCGCGGCCGGATGGCGATCGACAGAACGGAGGCAGACAGCGCGGCGCCGCTGAAAACGGAAAAGGCGGTCGGGGCGGACATAAACGCGGAAGCAGAGACGGCAATGATTCCGGAAATGCGGATCAGAACCGGAACGGCGGAACGGAGGAGGGGACCCTTCAAATCGTTCCCGACACGCTTCCGCAGGAAACGTCCGAAACACCGGAACAGCCGATCACGGTTTCAGACGGCACCTATACGGGGAAAGGAACCGGCTTCCGCGGCGAAACAGAGGTTTCCGTCACGGTCGAAAACGGCAGGATCACCGACATCACGATCCTTTCCTACCGGGACGATGATCGCTATTTTTCCCGCGCGGCGGATTCGATGATCGAAGCGATCCTCAAGAACCAATCTCTGCGCGTCAATACCGTCAGCGGCGCGACGTTCTCCTCAAACGGGATTCTGGAGGCTGTTGCCGACGCGCTGGATCTTTCTTTCACCAACCCGAACGCATCTAATAACCGCCAGGGAAGACACTGAAGGGCAATAGAGTGAAAAAGTCCCTGATTTAGGGACTTTTTTATGGTTGCGGGGGAGATTTTTATCAAATACGCAGACGAGTTCTTCCCGTTTTTGTTCCGGAGAGAGGGCTCGTTCGACCCAAAAGGCGCCTATTTATCGATTGTTTGAGGGGATAACAGGTCCGAACAACACAATGTGCTTCA
>CAMPAN010000061.1 GCA_946631895.1 uncultured Clostridia bacterium | reverse complement strand
TTTCCCGTTTCTGTATCAAACGGAGATTTACCGGGAGGTACGCAATGCCTGCGCGCAAAGCCTTCTATTCGGAACTTGCCTATGTCGTCGGGATCGTGACGCTTGCGCTCGGCACGGTCTTTATGGAACGCGCCGATTTCGGCGTGTCGATGGTCGTTGCGCCTGCGTACCTGCTCTATCTGAAGCTCTCCGGGATCTTTCCGTGGTTTACGTTCGGGATGGCGGAATACAGTCTGCAGGCGGTGCTGCTCATTGCAATGTGCATCGTTTTGCGCAGATTCCGTATCGGTTATCTCTTTTCGTTCGTGACCGCCGTGTTCTACGGTGTTATCCTTGACCTTCTGATGCTGATAGGCTCTATGCTGCCGAAAGACATACTTGCGCTGCGTTTCGTGTATTATGCGGTCGGTGTGTTTCTGTGTTCGGTCGGTGTGGCGTTTCTGTTTCGAACCTACATCGCGCCGGAGGTCTATGAGCTGCTTGTCAAGGAGCTGTCTGCAAAGTACGGCTGGAATATTCATAAAGTGAAGACCGTTTACGACTGTGCGAGCTGTCTTGTCGGCATCATCCTGTCGTTTGCGTTCTTCGGGCTCTGGCACTTCGAAGGAGTAAAGTGGGGAACGATCCTTTGCGCACTTATCAACGGCTTTCTGATCGGCAGGATCGGAACCGTTCTGGACCGCATGTTTGATTTTCGCGACCGCTGGAAACTCCGGGAGCGGTTTTTCCGATAAGAACGAGGGGATCAGAATTTGAAACGGAATCTATTCAAAACCGCAGAACTCAGCTATATCGCGCTCGGAGCCGCGCTCATCACGGTTTGCGCGTGGATCACGGTGCCGTTTACCGTGCCGTTCACGATGCAGATCTTTGCGGTATTTCTTTCGCTGATCCTGATCGGCGGGCGGAACGGCACGATCGCCGTTTGCGTCTACCTGCTGCTCGGCGCGATCGGGATCCCCGTGTTCTCCGGCGGCAAAGGCGGCTTCTCCGTGCTGATCGGACCGACGGGAGGGTACCTTTTCGGCATGCTTTTGATCGGCGCGGTGTACTGGATCGGCACAAAGCTGTTCGGAAAAAAACTTTGGGTCGAAATCGCGCTGCTCGTCTTTGGACTTCTGCTGTGCTATGCGTTCGGCACGGTCTGGTTTTCGGCGCTGAATGCGGAGAAAGGTTTTTTCGCTTCGCTGCTCGTCTGCGTGGTGCCGTTCCTCCTGCCCGACGCAGCGAAGCTTGCGCTGGCGGTCATACTGGGACGGCGGCTGCGCAAACGACTCGGTTCCTTTGCGTGAAAAAAACGAACGATCCATGCGCCTGCGGGCGCTCTTTTTATAGATTGTTCATTTGCTTTCCGCGCGGTTCGGGCGTACAATGAAAGCAGGGAGGGAAGGCTTATGCAGATCGTGGTTTTGGACGGTTATTGCGTCAATCCGGGCGACATTGACTGGAGCCCTTTGAAAGCGCTCGGAACGCTTTCGGTATACGACCGGACGCATCCGGACATGATCGCACAGCGGCTGCGCGGCGCGGAAGCGGTCTTTGTCAACAAGGTGAAGCTGAACCGCGACGCGATCTTCGGCGCGCGGCAGCTCCGGTTTATCGGCGTGCTTGCGACGGGTTACGACGTCATCGATACGGCGGCGGCAAAGGAACGCGGAATCATCGTCACCAACGTGCCCGCGTACAGCACCGAAGCGGTCGCGCAGCATGCGATTGCGCTGCTTCTGGCGCTTTGTCAGCACGTCGAATACCATTCCGCACTCGTGCATCAGGGCGCGTGGACGGCATCGCCCGATTTTTCATGGTGGGAGATCGCGCCGGTGCTGCTTGCTGGAAAGACGATCGGCATCATCGGCTGCGGACGCATCGGAACGCGCGTTGCGAAAATTGCGGACGCGCTCGGCATGCGTGTGCTCGGCTATAATCCCGAGATGAAACAGGGGTTTGTCGGGACATACGTTTCCCTCGAAAAGCTGCTGCGGGAATCCGATGTGATCTCCCTGCACTGCCCGGCAAAGGCGGAGACCGTCGGGATGATCCGCAAGGATACGATCGCCGGGATGAAGGACGGCGTCATTCTCATCAACACCTCACGCGGGAGCCTTGTTTCCGAAACCGACGTGCGCGACGCGCTGATTTCCGGCAAGATCGCGGGCTACGGCACGGACGTGGCGAGTGAAGAACCGATCAGGCTCCGGAACCCACTGATGAGCGCTCCGAACTGTATCATCACCTCACATTACGCATGGACGCCGAAGCCGATGCGGCAGCGGATCATCGACGTTTCGGCGGAAAACCTCACGGCGTTTCTGGCGGGTGCTCCGCAAAACGTCGTGCGCTGAATCCTCATCCGGATCCTTTCATGCCATTCCTGCCCGAAAACAGCACGGAACGGCATTTTTTTATGTTTTCGGTCGGTTTTCGGAATTGTCATGCCGAATTCACATTTGCTACTTGCAAAATTTCCGATTTCGGGGTAAACTGTATACATCTATTCTCGGAGTTGTGTATCATGTTGCTGTGGACCGATTCGACATGGAAAGCGTGCGGCGTTTCCGAACGGGACGGCGTGCTGGTCGCATTATCGGGCGGCGCTGACTCCGTGGCACTGCTGCTGGAGCTCTATTCGCTTCAAAAGGACCGTCGCATTTCTCGCCTGGAGGCGGCGCATCTGCATCACGGCATTCGCGGAACGGAAGCGGACGCCGATGCTGCTTTTGTGCGTACGCTGTGCGAACGTCTTTCGATCCCTCTGACGGTCGATCGGATCGACGTTCCCGCGCTTGCGGAGAAGGACGGAATCTCCCTGGAGCTTGCCGCACGGAATGCGCGGTACGCGTTTCTGGAGCGCGTACGCACGGATCGGGACCTCGATTGCATTGCACTCGGACACCATCGGGATGATCAGGCGGAAACGGTTCTGCTGCGGCTGATCAGAGGCAGCGGCACGGACGGGCTTTCCGGTATGCGCGTGCGCGCAAACAGGCTGATCCGCCCTCTGCTGTTCACGGGAAAAGACGAGATCCTTGCGTATCTCGAAGCGCGCGGACAGGACTGGTGTACAGACCGGACCAATTTCGAAGCGGACGCGACGCGGAACAGGATCCGGCTCAATGTGCTGCCGGTGCTCGAATCGCTGAATCCGGCGATCCGCGAGACGCTTGCCGATACGGCGGCGCATACGGCGGAGGACGCGGATTACCTGAACGCGCTTGCAGACCGCGCGGCAAAGGAATGCGGAACGGATCGCGAAAAGCTCGCGGCACTTTCAAGACCGGTGCGTCTGCGCGTGCTCAAAAAGCTGCTTCCGTATACGGACTATACGCATGCGGACCTCGACCGGCTCGACGCGCTGCTTCTGAACGGACAGACCGGCGATACCGCAACGTTGAAAAACGGCGTCATCGCATGGCTCGACTTCAGACGGCTTCGGATCGGAAAGACCGAGCCGCAGCCGTACCGCATTGCGGTTCCGGATTGCGGATCCGTGCGTCTGCCGAACGGAACGCTTTTCGCGGAACCGGTCGAAACCGCCGTCTTTCCGTGCCCGGGATCGGACGCATATGTCGATGCGGACGTGCTGAAAGGGCAGGTCACGGCAAGGCTGCCGGCGCCGGGAGACCGCTTCACACCGTTCGGCATGCGCGGGACGCGGCTTCTGAGCGACTATCTCACGGACCGGAAGGTACCGCGGTTCGACCGCAGCATGCCGGTTCTGTGCGACGAGGCCGGGATCGTCTTCGTTGCGGGGTACACCGTCGATGAACGGATGCGCGTAACTGCGGATTCGGAACATATCGTACATTATCATTATGAGGAGGACTGACTATGTGGGGCAAGGCATTCATGGCGCAGGACATCGAAGAGGTTCTGCTGAGTGAGGAACAGATCAAAAAACGAGTGCAGGAGCTCGGCGATCAGATTTCCAAGGACTATGACGGACAGGAGATCATCGTGCTTTGCGTGCTGAAAGGCGCAAGCATCTTCTTTGCAGACCTGATCCGCGCGATCACGGTGCATGCCAAGATGGACTTTATGGCGATTTCGAGCTACGGCGACGCGCAGAAGACCAGCGGCATCGTCCGTATCACCAAGGACATGGATTCGAGCATCACCGGCAAGCATGTTCTCATCGCGGAGGACATTATGGACAGCGGTCTTACGCTTTCCTATATGACCCGCATGCTCTGGGAGCGCAAGCCCGCGTCGATCCGCACCTGCTGCTTCCTCGACAAGCCCGAACGCCGCGAATGTGAGATCACGCCGGATTACTGCGGCTTCGTGATCCCGAACAAGTTTGTCGTCGGCTACGGTCTCGATTACAAGCAAAAGTATCGCAACCTGCCCTATGTGGGTATCTTAAAGCCCGAGATCTACAGTTGATCACGGAACATAGGGGAAAAACCCCTGAACGGAGGACACTTTGGAATTCAATCCCAACAATCAAAACAACGACAGAGAACCAGCAAAGCAGGGCTTTAACGGCAGACGGCTGATCACCCTCGCCGTTTGGGCGCTGATCCTGGTGCTCATGTTCTTCATGATCACCAACGGCTGCTCATCGAACAAGCCGAAGGAGATCAAGTTCGCCGAATTTGCCGAGCTTTACAAAGAAGACAAGATCAAGGCGGTTTACGAGCTCATCGACAGCGGCACGTATTACGTAATGCTGACCTCCAACGAGTCCGATGCAACCAAAATGCCGCAGAAAGCGGACAACGTGATCTACATCGACAGCGACGTCTTCGTTCCGTACATGGCGTCGCTCGTCGCGGAGAAGAAGGGGCTCGACCCCGATAAGATCACGTCCGCGGATTACGGCTTTGTCATGCAGAGCGCGCTCCCGGAGGCGATCCCGTGGTGGTATCTCGCGATCCAGTTCCTGCCGATCCTGATTCTGGTCGGGTTCATGGTCTTCATGCTTGTCCGCCAGCGAGGCGAGAACAGGCAGGTGATGGGCTTCTCAAAGTCTCGCGCACGGCTCAACGATCCGTCCAAGGATAAAATCACATTCAGGGACGTCGCAGGTCTTGTCGAGGAAAAGGAAGAGCTCAAGGAGGTCGTGGACTTTTTGCGCGACCACAAGCGCTTCACCGAAAACGGCGCGCGCATTCCGAAGGGCGTTCTGCTTGTCGGACCTCCGGGCACCGGCAAAACGCTGATGGCTAAGGCGGTGGCCGGTGAAGCCGGCGTTCCGTTCTTCAGCATCTCCGGCTCCGACTTCGTCGAAATGTTCGTCGGCGTCGGCGCGTCGCGCGTACGCGATCTGTTTGAAACCGCGAAGCGCAGCTCGCCCGCGATCGTCTTTATCGACGAGATCGACGCGGTCGGACGTCAGCGCGGCGCAGGCTTAGGCGGCGGACACGACGAACGCGAACAGACCCTGAACCAGCTGCTGGTCGAGATGGACGGCTTCTCCGCAAACGAGGGCATCATCGTCATGGCGGCGACGAACCGCGCGGACATTCTCGACCCGGCGCTGCTGCGTCCCGGCAGATTCGATCGGCGCATCACCGTCGGCTACCCGGACGTCAAGGGCAGAGAGGAGATCCTGCTCGTCCATGCGCGGAACAAGCATTTTGCTAAGGACGTCAGTCTGAAGACGCTTGCGCGGCGCACGCCGTACTTTACCGGCGCAGACCTCGAGAACATCCTCAACGAAGCGGCGATTCTCTGCACGCGCGATCACCGGAAGGAGATCACGCAGGCAGACCTCGAAGAAGCTGTCACCCGCGTGCAGATGGGTCCCGAAAAGAAGAGCCGCGTCGTGACGGAAAAGGACCGCGAGAACACCGCGTACCATGAATGCGGACACGCGATCCTCGCGCATGTGCTCGAAAACTGCGACGATCTGCACGAGGTCTCGATCATCTCGCGCGGATGGGCGGCGGGCTACACGATGATGCTGCCGAGAGAGGACATCCACTTTACGCTGCAGTCGCACATGCTTGACGAGATCTGCATGACGATGGGCGGCAGAGTCGCCGAAAAGATCGTCTTTACCGACGTTTCGACCGGCGCGGTGCAGGACCTCAAGCAGGCGACCAAGACGGCGCGCTCGATGGTGGAAGAATACGGCATGTCCGACGCCATCGGTCCCGTGTTCCTCGGCGGAGACACCGAAGTCTTCATCGCCAGGGATTGGGGACACGCGAAGAACT
The DNA here is from genome assembly GCA_946631895.1 of uncultured Clostridia bacterium. Lineage (GTDB taxonomy): Bacteria > Bacillota > Clostridia > Christensenellales > CAG-138 > UBA3792. The sequence goes on along the minus strand of CAMPAN010000061.1, from coordinate 1,089 downwards.
ATTCCGAAGAACTGTACGCCAAGATCGACGACGAGATCCGCAGGATCCTGGAGGAACAGTTTGAACGCGCGGAAAGGATCCTGACCGAAAACCGGGAGGGTCTCGACAGATGCGCACGTTTGCTGCTGAAATATGAGCGCGTCACCGGCGAGCAGTTCGTCGCGGTGCTGAACGGTGGAGATATGGATGAAGTTATGAACCGTTCCGAAGAAGCGCCAGAAGCACAGGAAAAGACGGAGCAGCCCGAAGAACCGAAATCGGAAACAGAAGCATAACATGAGTGAAAACCGCTTTGATCTTCATACGCACAGCATCGTCTCCGACGGCACGGTCGCGCCTTCGGAGATCGTGCGCACCGCTGCGCGCAATGGGATCAAGCTGCTCGCGCTGACCGATCACGACAGCATCATGGGCGTGAACGAAGCGATCGAGGCGAGCAGAGAATGCGGACTTTCGTTCCTTCCCGCCGTGGAGATGGACAACGAATGGCGGCATGAGCTGCATATCATCGGGCTCGACATCGACCCGAACAACCCGATGTTCCTGCGTGCGCTGGAGATCGCGCGCGACCGCCGCGAGCGGCGCAACAAGATCATCTACAGCCGATTGAAGGAAGCGGGATATGATGTGCAGCCGCTCGTCAACCGTCCGGAATCCATGACGACAAAGCTACATATCGCGCACGCGCTGATCAAAGCGGGTTATGCGAACGACGTGCGCGACGCGTTTCAGAAGTATCTGCGACCGGGCACGGTCGGGTACTATACCGAACCGCGCTTCACGCCGCAGCAGGTGATCGAACTGATCCACATTGCGGACGGGCTTCCGATCCTGGCGCATCCGTGCCACATCCGCGACAATCCGCACGGGCTGATCCGCGAGCTCTATGACATGGGGCTGATGGGTATCGAGGCGTATTACCCGAGCTCGTCGCCGCGGCAGACCGAGATGTACGTTTCGATCGCACGGCAGTATCACCTGCTGGTCACCTGCGGCAGCGATTTCCACGGCGCAAACCGTCCCGGCGTTGAGATCGGCTGTGCGTGGCGCAACGTGCCCGCGCTCGAACAGACCTATGAAACGCTGATC
>CAMPAN010000060.1 GCA_946631895.1 uncultured Clostridia bacterium | reverse complement strand
CCCAACCGCGACTTAATCATCGTCGTCGAAATCGTCGTCATCGTCGTCGTCAATATCTTTCCGGTCGTCTTCTTTTTCGATCTTTACGATCTCTCCGGTCTCGGCGTCGACGGTGTATTCGTATTCGATTCCGTTCGCCTCGAACTCGACCTCATAGACGAGCTTGCCTTTTTCGCGATCCAGCTCACATTTCAGCTTCTTGACCGCACCGGCGCTGAAGCCCGCATGGCGCAAAGCGATCTCCTTTGCCTTTGCTTCGCCGATCAGCTCGGCGCTGTGCTCCGGCGCTTCCGAATGTGTGCCGGGCGCATCGTCGTCGCGCTCCTTGTCGGCTTTGATGATCGCACCGGTCGCGGCATTGACCTTATACTCGTACTCAAAGGCGGAATCGATAAACTCGATCTCATAATACGTTACACCGTTGTCGGATTCCTTTTCGATCTTCCTGATAACCGCTTCGTTCTGCGGTACGTTCGCGTGGGAAAGCGCGATCGCAACGGCGCGTTCCTGCCCGATATCCGCGGCAGGCGGTGCGGGCGTGACCGACGGCGTGACCGGTTCACCGCTTGGTTTCTGCTTTTGCCCGAAAGAAACGATCTCTCCGGTTACGGCGTCGATATCGAACTCATACTTGCAGTCGTCTTTGCGGAATTCCACGTCATAGACCATCTTGCCGTTTTCGTATTCCAGCTCGATCGCCTCCGTCAGCGTCACTTCGGACGGCTCAAGCCCGACATAGAGACAAGCGATCGAAAGCGCCTGTTCCTCGCCGATATACGCGCTTGTGCTTGCGCTGCCGGATGTGTGAATGGCGTCGGTATTTACGGGCTCCTTTGCAAGCAGCACGTTCAGCTCGTTGATGGACAGCTTTGAGAGCGCGTCGAACGAGTAAAGCGGATTGCGGCTGACCAGCGCTTGGATCAGCTGTGCTTTTCCGACCGTGATCGAGTGTTCGTCGGCAAGCGATTGCAGCGCTGCATCGTGCTGTACCGTCTGGCTTAACACCGATCCGGTAAAGCCGGCGTTCAGCTGCGCTTCGATATCCGAGGAAATACGTTCTGTAAGAGTGCTGCTTCGCGCGGCGTCAGAACCATCCACCGTAACAAGGATCGAGTTTGACATCTCGCTCAAATATCCGTTCTTCATCATGGAGCCGATCAGTGCGTTGACCGCAACGTCGAGGTCAACGTTCTTCAGCCGCATCGTACCGATCACCGTTTCGCCGTCTGCGTTAAGCGGTGTGACGCGCAGAACGCGGTCATACCGGTTGACGCGCAATTCAATGCTCGGGTTGACGTCAAGCGTTACGGTCGTATCGACCTTGTTGTAGCGCGTAAAATTGACAGCGGCGACGATCCCGACCGTCACAAGAACGAATACCGCCGCGATCGATCCGACGCGCAGCCAGAGATTTTTCAGATTGCGCTTTTTGCCGGCAGGTTTTTGCACCGTATCGATATCTTTGAGCATCGATTCCGCGTAATCGGGCGTCAGTTTTGCGAACAGATCATCCACCTTTTTTTCCAGTTCTTTATCAGACATCATAGGAATCTCCTTTCAGCATTGCGGTGCGCAGTTTCATGAGCGCCCGCCGGTATTTGGAAAGAACGGTTGACAGCGGCAGATCCAGATCGTCTGCGATTTCCTGATGCTTGAATCCGATAACGGCATGCTGCACGATGATCATGCGCTCCTCATCGGAAAGTCTTTTCATGCACTCGTCCAACAGAAGACGCTCGTCGTTCGATAAGTGCTTTTGTTCTGCAAGCTCCGCGACCCAATCTCCGTCCGGAAGGGGATCGGTCTTTTTTCGCTTCCGCATCGCATCGCGGCAGAGGTTCTTCACAATCGTGAGGATCCACGCCATAGGCTTTCCTTCACTTCTGTAAAAACGCGCTTTCTGAAATACCTGCACGTAGCAGTCATGCAAAACGTCCTCTGCGTCCGCCGTGCTTTTCAGCATGGACAGCGCATAGCCGTACACGTTCTTCGCGGTACAGCGATACAGCAACTCCATGGCGTGCCGATCTCCGTCCTTGATGCGTGACAGCAAAGAATCGATCCTCTCGCGATCCGGGTCTTCTGCTTTTTGTGCATTTATCAACATGTCATTTTCCGTCCTTTCATCATAACAACGCACGAACACCGAAAAATATTGCATCCGTTTTTTATCATACCATTTTTTACTCATTCTGATAAAAGCGGTCTTTTTATTGTACTGGTTTTTACCTGTACAGACAAGTTCATTTATCGGATCCACTGAAGGAACCTGGTTTCGGCACGGTCAGTCGGCTCCATTCCGCATGAAAAAACATTGTAAGCTGATGTAATATCGTTCTGATACACAAAAAGTCCGCCGTACGGCGGACTTTTTTATATGCTGTTCAGGATCCGATCCGGAAAAGATCGCGGCGGAGAATATCGCTCTCCGCATTTACCCCGCCTTTATGTTTCTGTTCAGCGAGATATAAACGGCGGAATCTCCTCCGGTATGCTGCCGTCGCGAAGCATTGAGAATTCACCCATCGGATAGTTTTTCAGGTTTTCCAGAATCCTCCTGTCATCCGCCTTGCCCAGCAGATCCTCTCTGTCCCGCAGCACGACGTTTTCGGCCTGATGCTTGGACGGTCCGCCAACGCATCCGCCGTTGCAAATCATTCCTTCCACGAAATCGACGTTCAGTTTTCCCACTTTCAGCAGCGTCATGGCTTTTTTACACTCCTCGCCGCCGGCGCAGGTCATAAGCCGGATATCGGAAGTGTCCTCGCCCAGTTCCTTCATGACTTCCATGACGGCGTCGGCGACACCGCCGCTGCCCGCGAATCGCTTGCCGAAAACGGACGACTCCTGATAGCTTTCCGCAACCGGTTCGATCGCAACGCCTTTGGCGTCCAGCATGGCCACGATCTCCCCGTAAGTCATGGCGTAATCGGGCGTGTCTTTGATCAGCTCGTTCAAGGTTTCTCCCTTTTTTGCAATACACGGACCGATGAACACGGTCACACAGTCCGGATCCAGATGCTTGAGATACCGGGACACCGCCACCATCGGAGAAACCGTGGAGGACTTGTTTTTCTCATACAGAGCCGGGTAATGATGCCGCAGCATCGAAATGAACGCCGGACAGCACGAAGTGGTCATGATTCGTCCTTCCTTCCGCGCTTCGATCCATTCCAGCGCCTCATAAGCGGCAGTCATATCCCCGCCCAGACCGACTTCCACCATATCCGCAAACCCGGCTTTTTTCAAAGCGCTGCGGATCGCGGCCATACCGATGTCCTTGCCGAACTGACCTTCCGAAGCCGGGGCGCACATCGCGATGACGCGCTTGCCTTCACGGATGGCGCGAATGATGTCCGCGACAAAGATTTTGGAACCGATCGCGCCGAAAGGGCAGCTGTGGATGCAGTGCCCGCAGTGGATGCACTTGCTTTCGTCGATCCGGCAGATACCCGCTTCATCGTAAGATATGGCCCCCACGGGGCACGCCTTCTTGCAGGGACGCTCCTGATGGATGATAGCGCCGTACGCGCAGGCTTTGGCGCACAGACCGCAGGACTTGCACTTGTTCGGATCGATGCGCATCTTGGTATCGCCGGCGGAAATTGCACCGAATCGGCAGGAGTTGAGACACGCCTTGCCCAGGCAAAAGCGGCAGATATCCGTGACGAAATAATCCTGAATGGGGCAGTCGTCGCAGGCGGACGGGATGACGGCTACCACGTTCCTGGTGGGCGAACCCGCTTCCGGACTCAGTCCCTCTGCCAGACGGATACGCCCGCGAACGATCTCCCGCTCCTTATAGATGCAGCAGCGATACTGAGGCTTTGGTCCGGGACTGACCTCATAGACAATCTTTTCGGTCTCTTCCGAATTTAACCGGCCTTCCCATGCCAGACGGCATACTTCGCGCAGAATGAAATGTTTTAATTCTACGATTCCTTTGTCGTTTGTAATCATTTGCTTTCTCGTCTTTCGGTTATTTGCTGATGGGTGCAGCAGAAATGTTTTTCTGATCTTATCTTACTAGTCACGGTCGATCTTGTCAATTCACAAAGACGGATTCAAACGCTGTTTTTAAACGGAAACCGCACCGGAAAGTGTGAAACGGGTCGCACCGGATCACCCCGCAAGCCGGTTTGTCCGGATGAGAAATCAAACTGGCATGCTGCAGGATCGTATCAGTTAACCGGATAAAAAGGCAAAGAATGATTGCAGGCTGCATGCCGGATGTGAAAAATAAATTATAAGCGAGTCTTTTTTGCGAGGGGGGGAAGCAAATGTCAAGCTGTCTGATGCTGAAAAAATCCAACTGTAAGAATTGTTACAAGTGCATTCGTCACTGTCCGGTCAAATCCATCCGCTTTTCGGGCAATCAGGCGCACATCATCGGGGATGAATGTATCCTGTGCGGACACTGTTTTGTTGTCTGTCCGCAGAACGCCAAGCAGATTGCAAGCAGCGTCGAAAAGGTGCGCGTACTGATTCAGAGCGGCGACCCGGTTGTGGTGAGTCTGGCTCCGTCGTTTATCGCAAACTATGAAGGCGCAGGCATCGAATCCGTACGCTGCGCACTGAAAAAACTCGGCTTTTACGATGCGGAGGAAACCGCGATCGGCGCAACGATCGTCAAGCGCGAGTATGACCGTCTTTTGAGTGAAGAGGGACGCGATGTGGTCATTTCTTCGTGTTGTCATTCGATCAACCTGCTGATTCAGAAATATTTCCCGTCGCTGCTGCCTTATCTTGCCGACGTGCTCTCACCGATGCAGGCGCACTGCCGGGACATAAAGCGGAGGATTCCGAATGCCAAGACCGTCTTCATCGGACCGTGTGTCGCCAAGAAAGACGAGGCGGAGCTTTATGCGGGTATCGTCGATGCGGTGATGACCTTTGAGGAACTGACCGAATGGCTGGACGCGGAAGGCATCTCCATCGAACACGAAGAAGATTCGAACGATGAAAGCCGCGCGCGCTTCTTCCCGACCACCGGCGGTATTCTGAAGACAATGGTGCGCGCGCGCAGGGATTACAGCTATCTTGCCCTTGACGGCGTCGAGAGCTGCATCGCGGCGCTGAAGGACATTGAAAACGGCAAGATTCACCGCTGCTTTATCGAAATGTCGGCGTGCGCAGGCAGCTGCATCGGCGGACCGGTCATGGAAAAATACCACAGCCGCAGCCCGATCAGCGATTACGTCGCTGTCAGCGACTACGCGGGCAGCAAAGACTTCAACGTGGAACAGCCCGATTCGATTTCGATCCGCAAGAGCTTTTCGCCGATCGACCGGCACGAGACAAAGCCGTCCGAGTCCGAGATCCGCGCCGTGCTGCGGGAAATGGGCAAGTACAGTCCGGCGCAGGAACTGAACTGCGGTTCGTGCGGATACAATTCCTGCCGTGAAAAAGCGATTGCCGTCTGTCAGGGCAAGGCGGAGATTTCGATGTGCCTGCCGTTTTTGAAGGACAAGGCGGAAAGCTTCTCCGATACGATCGTCAAGAACTCGCCGATCGCGCTTGTCGTCATCAATGATCGGTTTGAGGTGCAGCAGATCAACAATGCCGCGCTGAAACTGATGAATCTGCGCTCGGCGGATGACGTGCTCGGCGATCAGGTCGTGCGCATTCTCGATCCGCTTCCGTTCATGACCGTGCAGAACACCGGACGCAGCGTCGTCAATCAGCACATGTACCTCGCCGAATACCGGCGGTACGTGGAGCAGATCATCGTACAGGACCGCGAAAGCCGGATGATGGTCTGTTCGATGCGCGACATCACGAACGAGGAAACCGAGCGTGAAAAGAAAGAGAAGATTACGCAGCAAACGGTAGAGGTCGCAGACAAGGTCGTTGAAAAGCAGATGCGCATCGTGCAGGAGATCGCATCGCTGCTCGGCGAGACCGCCGCGGAAACAAAGATCGCGCTTGCAAAGCTGAAGGAGTCGATCGCCGATGAATGATCTTTGCGCCGATATCGGCTATAAAAGCATCCTGCACGCGGGCGAACAGCTCTGCGGCGACCATGTGGACATCGCATCGGACGACAATTCCACAGTCATCGTGCTGGCCGACGGGCTCGGCAGCGGCGTCAAGGCAAGCATTCTCTCGACCCTGACTTCGAAAATCATTTCCACGATGATGGCGGAAGGACTCTCGGTCGAGGACTGTGTCCGTACGATCGCGGCGACCCTTCCGGTCGATTCAAAGCACGGCGTCGCATATTCGACATTCACGATCGTACATCTGATGAACAACACCTACGCCGACGTGATCCAGTACGACAACCCGCAGCTGATCCTTTTACGCAACGGGCAGAACTACGACTACCCGACGCAGGAAATGATCGTCGGGGATAAAAAGATCCTGCGCTCGCGCATCCGTCTCGAGGAAGGAGATCTGTTCATTGCCATGTCCGACGGCTGCCCGCACGCAAGCGCCGAGGAAGCGTACAACATGGACTGGACGCGCGACGATATTATCCGGTTTATGGAGACAATCTCGCTTGCGGGATACAATGCAAAGACGCTGTCGACGATGCTCATCGATGAATGCTGGAGTCTCTACGCCGGCGAACCGCGCGACGATGCGACCGCCTGCGTGATTGCGATCCATAAGCGGGAGCCGATGAACATCCTGTTCGGACCGCCGAGCGATCCGGACGACGCCGAACGCATGATGAACCTGTTCTTCTCAAAGGAAGGCAAACACATCATCTGCGGCGGCACGACGGCATCGATTGCTGCAAAACACCTCCGGGTACCGCTGCGCACAGGCTCCGGGGAGATGGTCGGGGGTATCCCGCCGACGTCCGAGCTCGAAGGCGTCGATCTCGTTACCGAGGGTGTAATCACGATGAGCCGGGTGGTTGAGTACGCGCACGACTTTATCGGCGAAAACGCGCAGTACGAGACGTGGAGTTATGGGCGTGACGGCGCTTCGATGATCTGCCGCCTGCTGTTCGAGGAAGCGACAGACATCAATTTCTACGTCGGACGGGCGGTCAATCCTGCACATCAGGGCCCGAACCTGCCGATCAATTTCCACATCAAAATGCGTCTTGTCGACGAGTTGTCCGAGGCGCTTCGCACAATGGGCAAGCGCGTTAAAATCAGTTACTTTTGATTGGTGTGTCGGATTACAGCAAAAACGCTCCCAAATCGGGAGCGTTTCTTGATCAAAGACATCGGGTCGTTTCGGCAGGGAACGGATCAAATGTCCAGCAGTTCGCTGTAGGCTTTCAGCGCACCGTCGGTTTCGTGTGCCAGCACGCGCTTGGCCAGCACTTTGCCCA
>CAMPAN010000059.1 GCA_946631895.1 uncultured Clostridia bacterium | reverse complement strand
GGGAACGTTCAGGAGGATTCTCCTGCCGGAGAATCTCGGATCTGAACCCCTCATCCGGCTCGCTGTCGCTAACAACCTTTTGCGGGGTTGCGCCTTCGGCGCATTTAACATACTCCGATCATATTATAACAAACATTCCGAAAATAGCAAAGAAGAAACCTATACAAACCTGCGAAAAAAACGTATAATATGGACAACACCATTCGAAAAGGGGATCAGCATGCGTTTATTCATTGCCGTGCCGCTGCCGAAGGACGTGCAGCGCGCCGTTTACACCGCCGAAGAGGGGCTGAGGTCCATGAGCAGTGCGGGCAGATTCGTGCCGTTCGGTAACCATCACATCACGCTGCGTTTTCTGGGCGAGAGCAGCGCGCTCGCCGACATCGCCGCCGCCATGCACGAGGCGGTAAAGGACGCGCGTCCGTTCGTTCTGCGGCTTGGCGCGCCGGGGTCGTTCACGCACGGCGGGGCAAGGACCAGTTTTCTTTCCGTGACCGGCGATCTCGACGAGCTCAACCGCATCCACGAAATGCTCGAATCGGCGCTCTTCGAATACGGTTTCGCGGGCGGCAAGGTGCGCTTCACGCCGCACATCACGCTGGCGCGCGCGGTGGAGCTTTCCGGCGACATCTCCCGCGTGCGCGTGCCGAACGCGGGGTTCACCGTGCGTTCGATCGTGCTCTTTGAAAGCACGAACGAGAACGGGCGCATGGTCTATACGCCCGTGCATACCGAGACATTTTAAGGAGGAATCATGGCTTCTTTGACAATCTGTCAGGGCGGGGCGCACACCGGCAAGAGCACCGCGCTGTACGACCGGATCAAACAGCACAGGGAAGCGGGCGAGCACGCGATCCTGCTCGTGCCCGAGCAGGCGACCTACGCCGCCGAACGCAAGCTCACCGAAAGGCTCGGCGGGCTTTTGGGCGTGGAGGTTTACAGCTTCGAGCGCTTCTCGGAGCGGCTGCTCACGAAGTTCGGACACTTCCGTCCGTCGCTGTCCGTCGAGGGGCGGCAGATGGTGCTGCGCCGCGCGGCGTTCCGAAAGCATGCGGAGCTGACCGTGTTTGCGCGGGTGTCGCAGACGAACGGGTTTGCCGAGGTGATGGACGAACTGATCGGCAGGCTCAAGCAGAGCTGCATCACGCCGCAGGACCTTGAATCGGCGATCGGCGCGATGGATCCGGATTCCCTGCTTGCAAAAAAGCTGCACGACATCCTGGTGATCTACCGTGAAAGCGAGGCGTTCCTCGAATCGCGCTATCTGACCGCGCAGGACCTTCTCACGGAAGCGCTTTCCGTGCTGCCCGAAGCCGATCTTTCCGACACGTACGTGTACGTCGACGACCTCGACCGCACGCGCGAGCAGGTCATGCGGCTTCTGAAGGGGATCATCGTGCACGCAAAGAGCGTGACGATGACGCTGCGCGCCGAGGACGATCCGTCGCTTTCCGCGCTGTTTGAGCCGGAGCGGGAGCGCGCGGCGGCGCTGACGGCGTTCTGCGCCGAGCGCGGGATCCCGTTCTTCACCAAGGAATTCAAAACGCAGAGCGCAAAGGTCGATCCTGCGATCGAGCACCTTTGCCGCGGACTGTTTCTGCCGGAGCCGGTGCCGTTCGGCGAGGAGAAGTCCGACGCGGTGCAGGTGACGGGCTATGCCACGCAGGCGCTGGAGGCGGAGATGACTGCGGACCGGATCCTCGATCTTCTCAAAGCGGACAAGGAACTGCGCTATTCGGACATTGCGATCGTGGCGTCCTCGCTCGACGCCTACGCGCCGCTTCTGAAACGCGCATTCCGCATGCGGGATATCCCGCTGTTCTTCGATGCGTCGCGTCCGATCCTGGGACATGCGGCGGCGGATTTCGTGCTGTCCTCCGTGCGCGCGGCGACCCGCTCGCTGTTCGTCGACGACGTGCTGCACGTGCTGAAAAGCGGCTACGCGGGCGTCCGGGCGGCGGACACGGAGATCTTTGAAAACTACCTCATTCGCTACGGACTCTACGGGTCCGCGCTTGCCGCGCCGTTTGCGATCGGCGACGTGCCGAAACGGGCGGAAAAGGTGCGTTCCGCGATCGTGCCGAAGCTTCAGAAGCTCAGGGAAGGGCTTTCGGGCAAAACGGCGGGGGAAAAGGTGCGCGGCGTTTACGCGTATCTCAAGGACATGCAGCTCAGGCAGCAGCTTGCGGCCGAGTCCGACGCCCTGCTCAATGCAAAGGAACCGCAGGACGCGCAGACCTATGCGCAGATGTGGAACACGCTGATGACGCTGTTCTCGCAGATCGACGCGATCATGGGCGACGTGCCGATGGGACAAAAGGAGTTCTGCGCGCTTCTGGAGGAGGGGCTTTCCGGCTACCGGATCGGCGTGCTGCCGGGGAAATCGGATCAGATCGTGCTGGGCGACCTCGCCCGCACGCGCCTGAACCGCAGCAGGGTTCTGTTCCTGCTCGGCTGCCACGAGGGCGTGTTCCCGCCGGCAAGATGCGACGACGCGCTCTTAAACGACGCGGAGCTTGACCGCATGGAGAAAAGCGGACTGTCGGTTTGGGGCAGAACGGAGAGCCTTTCCGCCGCCGACCGGCTGCAGCTTTACACGCTGCTCACAAAAGCGACGGATCGCATCGAGTTTTCGTATGCCTGCGCCGGCGTTTCCGGCGAACTGCTGCCGTCCCCGATTCTGAAAACCGTCAACGCGCTGTTTTCCCGCAAGGAAAAAACCGTGCTGGTCAATGCCGGCAGCGCGCTTCCCGCAAACCCGGCGGTCGGGTTTACGACGCTTCCGAAGATGGTGCGCGATTACCGTGCGGACGGGTTCGTGCACGGTCAGCTGCCCGTGCTGTACGACTATTATTCCAAGGATCCCGCATACCGTGACGCGACCGAAGCGATGCTTTCGGGCAGCGCCGGATCGCGGGCGAACGTCATGCTCGGGAAAACGGTTGCGCGCGCGCTCTACGGTGACGCGCCGAAGATGAGCGCAAGTCAGCTCGAGGAGTTTAACCGGTGTCCGTTCCGGCAGTATCTGAGCCACGGGCTCGCGCTCGAGGAGCGCAAGGAATCGACCGAGCGCGCCGACAACATCGGCACGTTCCTGCACGACGCGCTGGATCGGTTCGTAAAGACTGCGACGGAGGAGGGGATGGATCTGCGCACCGTGAGCGAGGACGAGGCGTACGCGCTTCTGGACCGCGTGCTCGAACCGCTGATCGCAGAGCACAACGACGGCATCTTCACACGCGATCTTCGGAGCGCCGCGGAGCTCGCCGTCAAAAAACGCATGCTGGGCTGGTGTGTGAACTCCGTTTTAAGGCAGCTTCGCGAGAGCAGCTTCACGGTCGAGGCGACCGAAGTCCCGTTCGGCTTCAGCGACGATCAGCTGCAGATGAAGCTTACGCTTCCGGACGGAAGCGAGATCGCGCTGCGGGGCAAGATCGACCGCATCGACCGGTCTCTGGACGGCACGATGTTCCGTGTCGTGGACTATAAGACAGGCTCGGATCACACCTTTGATCCGAGCAAATTCAAAAACGGCGAAACGATCCAGCTGCCGCTGTATCTCGAGGCGGCGAAAAAGCTCGGCGGCGAGGCGGTCGGCATGTACTATATGCCGCTGACCGCGGAAAAGCCGAAGAAACCGGGCGATATCCCGATGAACAAGCTGTCCGGCGTGACCGCGAACGACGCCGAAGCGATTGCCGCGAGCGACGGAAATCTGACCGGCAAGTCCGCGCTGATCTCCAAGCTGAAGAGCGGGGCGAACGGCTATGAGGGCGATATCGTGACGCGCGCGCAGCTCGAATCCCTGAAGGAGCAGGCGATCCGGACGGCGGCGAATACGGCGGAACGGATTCTGAACGGCGAGGCGGATATCCGCTATGCGAAAGATAACTGCAAATACTGTCCGTACACCGCGGTCTGCCGGTACGACCGGCAGCTCGGCTTCCGGGAACGGATCAAGAAGACATGCACCCTGGACGATCTGCTGAACGAAGGAGGTGAAACGCATGCCTGAACAGGATCTCACAACGGAGCAGCGGGACGCGATCAGAGAGAACGGAAACCTGATCGTTTCCGCATCGGCGGGCGCGGGCAAGACGACCGTGCTTTCGATGCGCGTCGCCCGGCTTGTTGCCGAGGGCGTTCCGATTGAAAACATGCTGATCCTGACCTTTACGCGCGCCGCGGCGGGCGAGATGAAAGCCCGCATTGCGAAGCAGCTGGCAGAAGCCTTAAAGGGGACGACCGGCGATGCGGCGGCAAGGCTCCGCAGACAGATGGCTGCCGTTGCGAACGCGCACATCTCAACGATCGACGCGTTCTGTGCAAAGATCGTGTTCCGTCATTTCTTCCGCGTGGGGCTTACGCCCTCCGTGCGGACACTCGACGGGCTCGAATCGGAGATCATGAAAACGGACGCGCGCAACACGGCGATGGACGCCTTTGCCGCAGAGGAGCGGGAGGAATACGGCAGGCTGATCCTTGCGATGGAGAGCGAGGATAACCTGCATAAAGCGCTCAGCGGCGTCGCGTTTTTCCTGTCCTCGCTGCCCGCGCCGGACGAGTGGCTTGCGGCGCAGGAACGCGCGGTTGACGATCCGGACGCCGTGCGGAAGCAGGCAGAGTATGCGCTCCGAAGAGGGAAGGAACAGATCAGACAGCAGCTCGAGGAGGTGCGGTACGAGGCGGACCGGCTTCCGCGGGACTGCGTGAAAGCGCTGTCGACGGTCGATTACATCCTTTCGCACCTGCGGGGCGCGCTGTTTGCGGACACGCGCGAAGCGTTTGCCGAGGCGCTTTCCGCCGTCGCGGAAGGCTGCCCCTCGCTCAGTTTCCCGAAGACGTTTTCCAAAGAGGACAAAGATCCTCTCAGCAAGGCAAAAACCGCGCTGCTCTCGTTGTGCCGCCGGCAGGCGGCGCTTCATGCGACGCCGATCGAAGCGCTGTTTGAGGCGGACCGTCCGGCAGCGCCGATTCTGAAGGCATTCTTCAAGCTGCTGCACCGATATCTCGATCTGTATCGCGACGCGAAGCGCGCAAAAAACGCGGTCGATTTCAACGATCTCGAGCATATGGCGATCGAGATCCTGAAAGACGACGAGATCGCTGCGGAGTACCGCGAAAAGTTTCAGACGATCATCGTCGACGAATATCAGGACAGCAACCGGCTGCAGGAAACGATCCTGAACCGCATCGCGCGGCCGGGACAGCTGTTCTTTGTCGGCGACGTCAAGCAGTCGATCTACCGCTTCCGCATGGCGGAGCCGTCGCTGTTCCTCGAAAAATGCGACAGCTTCCGCGGCGAACGCGGCAGCCGCATCGACCTCGGACACAATTTCCGCACGGGCAAAAACGTCATCGATACGGTCAATCACGTGTTTGAAACGATCATGAAGCAGCCGATTGCCGGGATCGAATACGATGAGCGCGCAAAGCTCAGGCAGGGCAAGCCGACCTTGCCGGAGGGCAGGGCGGAGCTGCATCTCATCGAATCCGAAACCGATCCGGACGAGGAGGAAACGGTGGAGAACGCCGAGGCGGAGGCACGGCTTGCCGCAAAGCTGATCCGCGCGCGCATGGAACGGCCGATTACGGACGGCAGCAAGGAGCGTCCCTGCCGCTGCAGCGACTTTGTCGTGCTGCTGCGGAGAAAGAAAAATATCCCCGTCTGGGCGCAGATACTGGTCGAAGAGGGCATTCCGTGCTATGCGGAATCCATCGGCGGATATTTCGACGCGATCGAAGTCAAGCTGATGATGAGCCTTCTGAAGATCCTCGACAATCTCCGGCAGGACATTCCGCTTGCCGCCGTACTGCGTTCGCCGCTGTTCGGGTTCTCGGACGCACTGCTTGCAAAGCTTCGCGCGGGCAGAAAGCGGGAAGCGCTGGTCGACACGCTGCTTGCCGCAAGGGACGGGGAGCCCGCGGTCGACGCGTTCTTCCGGACGGTCGAACGGTACCGGACGCTGTCGCACCGGATTCCGCTTTCCGAGCTCATCGAACAGATTCTCGACGAAACGCATTACCGCGAGTTGGTCGGCGCGCTCACGGGCGGCGAACAGCGCGTACAGAACCTTGAAGCGCTGATCCGCACGGCGGCAGCATGCGAAGCGACCGGCATAAGCGGTATTCACGGATTTATACAGTATATGGCGAATGCGGAGAAGACCAGCAAGGTCGAGATCGGTTCGGCGTCGGCGCTGACGGCGAACGTCGTGCGGATCATGACCGTTCACGCGTCGAAAGGATTGGAGGCGCCGTTCGTCATTTACGGCGAGACGGGCGGGCAATTCAACAACGAGGAGCAGAAAATCCGGGTGCAGACAGACAGTGCGCTCGGGCTCGGTCTGCGATACACCGACGAATACGGCGTCGTGTGCGATACGCTGGCGCGCCGGAATACCTCCGCCGCCGTGAGCGATGCGTCGTGGGCGGAGGAGCTGCGCGTTCTGTATGTCGGCATGACCCGCGCAAAGCAGGAACTGTATCTTCTCGGATCGGTGAAAAACATTCCGGAAACGCTTGACGCGCTGAAGCCACCGCTGCTGATGAACATCCGGAAGTGCAGATCCGCGCTCGATCTGCTGCTCCTCTCGCTGAACGGATATTTGAGCCCGGTACAGCACCGCAAGAGCGAGTTTGCCGGCAGCGCAACAAAACCCGTCGAGGCGGAACAGCTGCGCCCGAGAGCGGAGGAGCGCGCGGCGCTCAGGGCGCAGTTCGAATGGGTCTACCCGTATCCGACCGCCGATACGCTGCCGGACAAGACCTCGGTCACGGGGCTGATGCGCAGCAGCACGCCGGACTTCAACGAGCCCGCGTTCGAGACCGGCTACGACGTGCTTTCGGAGGGCAGCGCGGTACATCGCGCGCTCGAATGCCTGCCGCTTCGGGACGAAGCGAAGCGCGCGGCGTACCTACGGGAGCTTCCCGGCGTTTCGCCGTTCCACACGGAGGCGATCCGGCGCTTTGCGGCGTCGCCGCTCTTTGCCCGCATGGCGGCTTCGGCGCGCGTCGAGCGCGAATGGAGCTTCCTTTGCCCGATGCCCGCAAAACGGCTTCTGCCCGATACGGATTCCGACGGGTCGATCCTGCTGCAGGGCGTGATCGACGCGTGCTTCCTGGAGGACGGCGCGTGGGTGCTGCTCGATTATAAGACCGACCGCGTGACCGGCGATCCCAAAGAATACGCAAAGAAGCACGAGCATCAGGTTGCGCTGTACGCCGAAGCGCTCGAAAAGCTTTCCGGGCTGCCGGTGAAGGAAAGAGTCATCGTGCTGCTCGGCGCGAATGCGGAGGTCGCGGTATGAGGACGTACCCGGAATC
>CAMPAN010000058.1 GCA_946631895.1 uncultured Clostridia bacterium | reverse complement strand
GTGGCGCTCTAACCAACTGAGCTATAACCCCTTGCGAAATCTTATTATACACATCCTGAGAAAAAATGCAAGACTTTTTTTCAAATTTTCTGAAAATAGCCGTTCCGTCGCCGCCGCAGGTTCCGCATCCGGAAGACAAACCCCCTGTGTTTTCGTCAGGGACAGCGCAGAATCCGGACGACGCTTCGTATATTATTCTTGCAATTTCGGGAAAACTGTTCTATAATGTATTGTTGTAATTTTTCAGAAAGGAGGATTCCGATGGATCTGTTCGCAAAATGTCACAATCCGGTTCTGGATATGATCAGAGAAAAGAACATTTATCCGTACTTTCACGAGCTGGAAAGCATGCAGGCGCCCGAAGTCATCATGGAAGGTAAGCGCCGCATCATGCTCGGCTCGAACGGATATCTGGGACTTGCCACGCATCCGCGCGTCATTGCCGCCGGGGTCGAAGCGATTCGTAAATTCGGCTCAGGCTGCGCCGGTTCGCGTTTTTTGAACGGTACGCTCGTTCTGCACACAAAGCTGGAACGCGAGCTCGCCGCTTTCTTAGGCAAGGAAGACTGCATGACTTTCTCAACCGGATTCCAATCGAACCTCGGAATCATCAGCGCGATCGCCGGACGCGGGGACGTTATCGTCTGCGACCGTGAGAATCACGCAAGCATCTATGACGGATGCAAACTAAGCTATGCCGAAATGGTGCGCTATCGCCATAACGACATGGAGGACCTTGAAAAGAAGCTCGCAGGCATTCCCGACAAAGCGGGTCGCCTCATCGTTACCGACGGCGTGTTCTCCATGGGCGGCGACATCTGCAACCTCCCCGAGATCGTGCGGCTTGCCAAAAAATACGGCGCGCGCGTCATGGTCGACGACGCGCACGGGCTCGGCGTGCTCGGCGAAGGCGGCAGAGGCACCGCAGATTATTTCGGTCTCACCGACGAGATCGACATCATCATGGGCACGTTCTCGAAGTCGCTTGCCGGCATCGGCGGATTCATGGCGGCAAAGGCGGAGATCGTGGACTACGTGCGGCATACGTCGCGACCGTTCATCTTCTGCGCGTCCATTCCCCCCGCCTCCTGCGCGACCGTCAACGAAGCGCTGCACATCCTGATCGAGCAGCCGGAGCTGCCGAAGCGGCTCATGGAGCTCTCCATGTACATGCGAAACGGCTTAAAGCGCGAGGGCATCGCGATCCGCGAGAGCACCACGCCGATCATCCCGCTTTATACGCACGACCTCGAGACCACGCTCCGCGTCGAAAAGGCGCTGTTCGACCGCGGCGTTTACGTGAATCCCGTTCTGCCGCCCGCTGTGCATCCGAGCGAGTGCATGCTCAGGACGAGCTACATGGCGACGCACACCGAAGCGCTTTTGGACGAAGCGCTCGGCATCATCAAAGAGGTGTTCACCGAGTATGGCATCTGAACGAATCGTTGTCATCACCGGCGCATCGAAAGGCATCGGAAAAGCGGCGGCAGCCGTTTTTTCGCATGCGGGCGACCGCGTCTATAACCTTTCAAGAAGCGGTGAAACGACCGAAACCGCCTTCCATATCCGCTGCGACGTGACGGACGAAACGCAGTGCAAACAGGCAATCAAAGCCGTTCTGGAGCGCGAGGGACGCATCGACGTGCTGATCCTGAACGCGGGCTTCGGCATCTCCGGTCCGGTCGAAACGACGGAGATCGACGCCATGAAAAAGCAGTTCGACGTCTGCCTGTTCGGCGCGATCCGCGTGCTCAAAGCCGCGCTTCCCGCCCTGCGCGAAAGCAAGGGGCACGTGCTCTTTACCTCCTCCGTCGCCGCGGTCACGCCGATCCCGTATCAGGCGTTCTATTCCGCCGCGAAAGCTGCGATCAACAGCGTTGTGATGGCGCTGCGAAACGAGCTTAAAGGCACCGGCATCCGCGTTGCGGCGGTGCTGCCGGGCGACGTCAAAACCGATTTTACCGCACAGCGCGAGAAGAATCCGGTCAATGAGAAGCTGTACCCGAACGAAGTCAAGTCCGTCGCAAAGATGGAGCACGACGAACAGCACGGCATGAGCCCGGACCGCATCGCAAAGCGGTTTTATCGGCTCTCCCTGCAGAAGAACCCGAAGCCGTTCTGCTCGGTCGGCGTCGCCTATTCGGCGGTGCTGATCCTTGTGAAGCTCCTCCACGCGCGGCTTGCAAACTGGATCCTCGGAAAGATGTACGCGTGAAAGGAGGCCCCCATGAGCAAGGACAGCATCGTGATGCTCTGCATACTCGTTCCGCTCGCTGCCTTTTTCACGGGGATCGGCATTTTCGCATGGACGCGCAAAAAGCCGATGTGGTTCTGGTCCGGCAGCACAGTGAAAGAAAGCGAGATCACGGACGTACCCGCCTATAACCGCGCGAACGGAATCATGTGGATCTGCTTCTCGCTGATCTACTGGACCGCCGCCGTGCTGGGGATCTTCAACGCGCGCGCCGCGGGACCCGTCATCGGCGTCGGTACGCTCGTCGGCATCGTCGGGCTGATCGTCGCGTACAAAGCGATTTACAAAAAATACAGGAGATAAGCATGTTCGATCCCACCCCCGCCATGGCCGGATGGTTCGGCTATCCGCTCGAATTAAACGACCGCCTGCGTCTCATCCGGGACGCGGGCTTTCGCGGCGTGCTCCTTTGGTGGGCGGTCGAATCGGCGTACGAGCCTCCCGTGCCCGAAAAGGTCGAGACCGCGGCAAAGTACGGGCTTTCCGTCGTCAACGCGCATCTGCAGTTTGCAAAGATGAACACGCTGTGGCAGCCCGGTTACGAGGGCGAGCATTATGCCGCGGAGCTGATGGGACTGATCGCCGAGGCGGGCGTGTACGGCGTCAAAACGCTTGTCGTGCATCTTACGCGCACGCAGACTCCCCCGCCGTTTTCGGAGCTCGGGTCCTCGCGCTTCCTTAGGCTATGCGAAGTTGCCGAGCGCGCGAACGTGGATCTTGCATTCGAGAATCTGCGCGCGCCGGAATACCTCTATGAATTCATGCGGCGCGTCGATTCCCCGCGCGTCGGCGTCTGCTTCGACGCCGGACACAACCATTTCGTCTGCCCCGACCGGCGGATCGCCGTCGATTTCAAAGATCGCATCAAGGCGGTGCATCTGCACGACAACGACGGCACGCGCGACGCGCACAACCTCCCCGGCGACGGCACGATCGACTGGTCCGAGGTACGGCGTGAGCTTCTCGCCTCCGCCTATACCGGTCCGTGGTCGCTGGAGATCGAGCATGCGCAGACCTCGGAATTCGGCAAATCCCTGCTTTCGAAGGATAAAGATCCCTATTTCGGCATGGACCCCGAGGAATACCTTGAAAGGGCGTTCAGGGCGCATCAGAAGCTCATCAAAGGTGAACTGTAATCCCGCGCTTCCCCCGCCCGCGTATGCTGAGGGATATGCCGGTATCAAAGCACGGACCGCTGCTTTCCGTCGCGGGCATCCGAAAACGGATTGTAATACCGTATAAATGAATCGAACGACAAAAACGAGCGAAAGGATGAATAGCCGATCATGTGGAAACGAATTGCAGCGATATTGCTTCTCCTCTTTTTGCTCCCGCTGCTTGCGTGCGGGAAACCGCAGAATACAGCGAATGCGAACCATCGCATCTGGCTTGACTATGAGCTGCACACCGAGGACGATGTTTATGAGGTGCTGTATCAATGGTATATTGACGGGGAACCGATTGACGATCACGGCTTGAGCTTCGCAGATCATTCCAAGCTTCCCGAAACGCTCGCCGATTTTGTCCAATACAAGACGGATCCGGAGGGAAACGACTATGATTACTCTAAGTTCGGCATTCGTCTGTACCTCCGCAACGAACCGGTTTCAGACGCGAAAAGCAAGCCGATTCTCGACGGAACCGTGCCGGTTGAGCCGATGCTCACCTTCGCTGCCGAATTCGACCGCCATTACGCGATCCGGATCGAGGGCAGCCGCGAACAGGGCTATACGGCAACCTTCCTCGGCGAACGGAAGTGATACGAGCAGGAGCTGTTGCACCGAGGCTCCATGAATCAAAGCACAAACCATTCAGACCGCATTCCTTGGATTTCTCCGTGATGCGGTCTTTTCGTTTACGATCCCGTATGCAGATGAAAACGCGGAATCCGCGATCTTTGCGTGCCGATTTGGGGATGGTTCCCGTGCACGAAAAAGCCTCCCCTGCAGGGGAGGCGGATGAATGTGTCAAGAGAACCGTCCCCTTGACACCTTCCAAAACTAGTATATTCACTCTATCACCTTACGAAAAATCCGCTCTCCGTCTGATGATGTACGAGAAAACGCAAACCCATTACGGATATAAAAGCGTTCAGCCATTCTGACAGGAACAAGCTCTATATACTTTGCTCCCAATGAACGAAGATGCTTTTCGACCATTCGATATGCAGCAGAACCAACACCGGAGTTTCTATACGTTGCACATACATAGAAGTTGTTGATATAACCTTTGTTACACTCCTCGCGGAAATAATAAGAAATCAATCCGACGCAGACTCCATTTTCTGCAATCCGCATCATAAAATACGGATTATGTTCCTGAAGCGTCTGCTCAATCATCTGTGCGTTCAGAGTATCATCGTGAAGATCGTCAATGTTCTCTTGATATTCTTCTTCGTCGCACACTTCTCTCAGATACGAACTGAACAAATCATAGAAATCATCCCATTCGTCTTTTTTCTGTAAATCAAATCGTATCAGTTCGATCATAGCCGTCCCCTTGTCGCCTATCCATTCCCTCTGTGTGTCAAGAGAACCGTCCCCTTGACACCGAGACGCGCCGTTTTTCCGACGCGTCTTTTTATGCACTGCAGCCGTCCGTACCCTGCGGTCAAAGCCGATACGGTCAATACACATTTTTATTTCCCGGTCTTCGTCGCGTTCTCAAAGTACGTCCATTCGTACTCGGCCCATCCTGATGCGCTGCCGTCGGCGTTGTATGTAGTATCCTTGAGGAGGTTCCCGTTCGCGTCGTACTCGTAATCATACCGATCGATAACGCTGCCGTCGGCGGCGTACCCTGTAGTCCGGGTATGATTTCCGTTCGCGTCGTACTCGTAATCATACCGATCGATAACGCTGCCGTCGGCGTTGTGCGAAGTATTCTTGAGGAGGTTCCCGCTTGCATCGTACTCGGATTCAAGCCAATACTCAACGCTGCCGTCGGCGTCGTACCGCGTCGTCCTGACACAGTTCCCGTTTGCGTCGTACTCGTAACCATTCCGATCGATAACGCTGCCGTCGGCGTTGTACCGCATATCCTTAACCATATTTCCGTTTGCGTCGTACTCGGATTCATACCAGGCAGAAATGCTACCGTCGGCGTTGAACCGCATTTCCTTGACCTTGTTTCCGTTTGCGTCGTACTCGTATTCATTCCAATACTTGACGGTGCCGTCTGCGTTGCAGTAAACACACTTGACCATGTTCCCATTCGCATCGTACTCGAATTCATACCAGGCAGAAATGCTACCGTCGGCGTCGTACCACATATCCTTGACCTTGTTTCCGTTCGCGTCGTACTCGGATTCACACCATGAATTAACGCTGCCGTCGGCGTCGTACCGTGTCGATCTGATGCAGTTCCCGTTCGCGTCGTACTCGGATTCAAGCCAATACTCAACGATGCCGTCGGCGTTGTAGTGCATTTCCTTGACCTTGTTTCCGTTCGCGTCGTACTCGTATTCATTCCAATACCTGACGGTGCCGTCGGCGTTGTAGTGCGATTCCCTGACGCAGTTCCCGTTTGCGTCGTACTCGTATTCATGCCGTGCATTAACGCTGCCGTCGGAATCATAGGTAACCGACTTTGTCACTCGCCAGTCTCCCTTTTCCTCGGTCTGCTGTTTTTTTCCGTTGCCCGCTCTCATGCCGCACCCGACCGCGCAAAGCAGCAGCGCGGCAAGCGCAAAGGCGGCGATCCTCTTCATTTTCCCAAACCTCCTGAAATGATCAATATAGAGATGAACATAGTGCGTCCGTGCCGCTGTGATCGCGGGCGGGCATCGCCCGTCCATGCAGCGTCGGTGCGAAAGGGACGTTACGCGTCGTAGCCGTTCGGGTTCATGGACTGCCAGTGGTAGCCGGTCTTGCACATGTTATAAAGATCGCGTTTGGCAACCCAGCCTAAAAGTTCCTTTGCAAGCGACGGGTCGGCGTAGTTTTCCGCGACGTCGCCGGGGCGGCGGTCGACGATCTCATACGGGATCTTCACGCCGTTCGCGTCCTCGTAGGCATGGATGACGTCGAGCACGGAATAGCCCGTGCCGGTGCCGAGGTTGATCGCGATCGCGCCGGTGTGCGCGTCGGCGTATTCGAGCGCTTTCAGATGCCCCACGGCAAGGTCCACGACATGGATATAGTCGCGCACGCCCGTGCCGTCCGGCGTCGGATAGTCGCTGCCGAACACGCGGAGCTTCTCGAGCTTTCCGGTCGCGACCTGGTTGATGTAAGGCAAAAGGTTATTCGGGATCCCCTGCGGGTCCTCGCCGATCAGGCCCGAATCGTGCGCGCCGATCGGGTTGAAATATCTGAGAAGAACGACGGACATTTCGGGGTTCGCGGCGGCAAAGTCCGAAAGGATCTGCTCGCCCATGAACTTCGTCCAGCCGTACGGGTTCGTGCACCAGCGCGGCGCGTCCTCCTTGATCGGGACCTTCGGGATGCCGTACACCGTCGCCGACGAGCTGAACACGATGTGCCGCACGTCATATTCCTTCATACATTCGAGCAGCGTCAGGTTCGCGTCGAGGTTGTTGCGGTAGTATTCGACGGGTTTTGCGACGCTTTCGCCGACGGCTTTGAGCCCCGCAAAATGGATGATCGCGCCGAAATCGTGCGTCCGGAACAGCGCGCGCATGGCGTCCTTATCGCATACGTCGACCTTTGCAAACGCCGGACGCTTGCCCGTGATCGTTTCGATGCGGTCGAGCACCGCCTCCTTGGAGTTATAAAGGTTATCCGCGATCAGTACCTCGTACCCCGCGTTCAAAAGCTCCACCACCGTATGCGAACCGATGTAGCCCGCGCCGCCCGTTACCAGAACCGTTTTCTTCATAAAAATCATCCTCCGTCATCAATTTGTTTCATTATACAGGAACGCACATCAAAATGCAACCGTCGCGTATCAAATCCGGCGTTTGCGGCAATACTGATTCCAAAACAAGGAAGAAGGATAAACCCATGAAAGCAACCGGCATTGTACGACGCATCGACGAGCTCGGCAGGATCGTCATTCCGAAGGAGATCCGCAGGGTTTTAAGGATCCGCGAGGGCGATCCGGTCGAGATCTTCACCGATGCGGACGGCGTCGTGCTGAAAAAATACGCGCGCATCCGCGAGCTCGGCGACTACGCCGAAACATACTGTCAGGCATTGACCGGCGCGCTCGGATTTTCCGCCGCCGTGACCGACACCGAGACCGTGCAGTTTGCGTCCGGCGCGCTGAAAAAGACGCTGCTGAAAGCCGTTTTGTCGGAACCGTACATCGACCGTATGCGGCAGAAACAGGCGCTGTTAAGTCCGGAGGGCTACGGTCTCGTTTCGGATCTCTCCTCCCTGCGCCTTGCCGCCGTGCCGATCGTGTCAAACGGCGACGTGCTCGGCAGCGTCCTCATAGCGACCGACGATGCGCGTCTGAAGCTCTCGGAAACCGAGCT
>CAMPAN010000057.1 GCA_946631895.1 uncultured Clostridia bacterium | reverse complement strand
GCACGAGAAGTATCTGAACGCCGTCGGCACGAACGATATCCTGTTCTACGGCTACTTGTATCAACAGAAAAAGTGCTTCGGACTCGACTATAACGACCTCATCAAGTTCACGCTGTACATCTTCCATGAGCACGAGGACATCCGTCTGAAGTGGCAGAAGCGGCTTGAATACATCATGATCGACGAGTTTCAGGACATCGATGGGTTGCAGTACGAGCTGATGGAAGTCCTTTGCGGCTATCACAAAAACCTGTTCATCGTCGGCGATCCGGACCAGACGATCTACACCTGGCGCGGCGCGAACGTCAAGTATCTCAACGGATTCGATACGCAGTTTCCCGGCACCAAGACGGTGATGATGAACGAAAACTACCGCTCCACGCCGGAGATCCTCGCCGTCTGCAATTCGCTGATCGCGAAGAACAAAAACCGCATCAAAAAGGACCTCGTTTCGATGCAGCCGCACGGCGCGTCGGTGCTGTGTCACCATGCGAGAAACGCCGAGGAAGAAGCGAAATGGATTGTCGGGCAGATGCACCAGCTTTCCGAGCAGGGTGTGCCGTATAAGGACATGACGGTGCTGTACCGAGCGCATTATCTGACGCGGCAGGTGGAGGAAGTGCTTTTGAAGGCGAAGCTGCCCTACGCGATTTACAGCGGCGTGCAGTTTTTCGCGCGAATGGAGATCAAGGACTCGCTTTCGTACCTGCGCATGATTGCGTATAAGGACGATCTGTCCTTCCGCCGCGTCGTCAACACACCCAAAAGAAACATGGGACAGCGCCGTATGAAGTTTTTGGAGGAGTACGCGCAGGCGAACAACTGTACCCTGTACGACGCGCTGCTCAAAAATCTCGACCATGAAATCATGAAGGGCACCAAAGCGGACAAGTTCGTCAAGCTCATTGAGCGTTTCGCGGCGACCTATACCAATCGCCCGGTGTCCGAGGTTCTTTCCGCGATCCTCGACGAAAGCGGCTATGAAGCGGCGCTGCGCACGGAGGGCAGCCAGGAGCGGCTGGACAACCTTGCCGAGCTCAAGCAGTCCGTCTACGACTACGAGACGACCTGCGGCGAGGAGGTCACGCTGGAGCATTATCTGAGCCACGTCGCGCTGTTTACAAACACGGATGCAATCGAAGCGGGTGACAAGGTCAAGCTGATGACGGTGCATGCCGCAAAAGGGTTGGAGTTCCCGTACGTGTTCCTGATCGGCATGAACGAGGGCGTTTTCCCGTCGCGCAAGGTGCGGACGATCGAGGGGATGGAGGAGGAACGTCGGCTTGCGTTCGTGGCGATGACGCGCGCCGAAAAGCGGCTCTATCTATCCGAAGCGGACGGCATCAACATCGACAGCTCGCCGCGCTATCCGTCCCGGTTCCTGCTCGATATCGACCAAAGCCTGCTGGAATACACAAAACCGCCGCAGGACGGGCTGATTCGCGACGCGTCGAACTACATCCGCAACGCCGAACAGCGGCTTCTGGATCAAAACGATCCGGAGCATTACCCGGTTGGCACGCGCGTGCAGCACGCGATTTTGGGAACCGGAACGGTGCTCGATCTGGACAAGGACAACAACGCATACGTGATCCAATTTGACAACCTCCCGACGCCGCGCACGATCGCGTTCCGGGTGAAGCTGACGAGAGAGTAAAACCTTTTGTCGCCTGTGCGTTGACCAAGCGGGGCTTCCTGTACCGTATAATGAAGTCAGAAAACAGAACGGAGGAGAAAGAAAGTGTTCGGTGCAATCATCGGAGATATGGTTGGTTCTATCTATGAATTCCGCAATCACAGGAGCAAGGCGTTTTCGCTGTTCGGCACCGGCTGCCATCCGACGGACGACAGCATCATGACGATCGCGGTTGCAAAGGCGATCCTCGAGAACGACGGCAAGGCGGAAGGACTGGAAGATCAAGCCGTCAAATGGATGCAGAAGATCGGGCGGCAATATCCGAATTGCGGCTATGGCGGACGATTTTGGAGCTGGATGTTTTCGAGCAATCCGCATCCCTATGGGAGCTTTGGCAACGGTTCCGCGATGCGCGTCAGCTCCTGCGGCTGGGCGGGGAAGACCCTCGATGAAGTCAAGGCGCTTTCACGCGCCGTCACGATCGTCACGCACAACCATCCCGAAGGCGTCAAAGGCGCAGAAGCGACGGCATGCGCCATCTTCCTCGCGCGAACCAGACACAGCAAGGAGGAGATCCGCGCATTCATTGAGGACAACTGCTATACGCTCGACTTCATGCTTGACGAGATCCGTCCGACCTACCTGTTCGACGTGACCTGTCAAGGCTCCGTTCCGCAGGCGATCGAAGCGTTTCTCGAATCGACTTCCTTCGAGGACGCAATCCGCAATGCGATCTCGATCGGCGGCGACAGCGACACGATCGCCGCGATCACCGGCAGCATCGCGGAAGCCTTCTACGGCATTCCGGAGGACATCCGCAAGCGTGCAGTCGACCGGTTCCGATATGCCTGCAAAACGTTCTACACAGACGCATATCCCGATCTCCTGTCGATCGTGGAAGCGTTTGAGCAGCGGTACGGAACAAGAAACGCCAACGAATAACCATACAAAAAGGCCCCGAGATCTCCTCGAGGCCTTTGCATTTCATGGGATAGAATCAGGTGTTGCCGTGATTTCGCTTTTCATCAACTTTTTTCATGAACTTCTCGTACTGGATGACAAAGCGCTCGTGCGTTCCTTCACCGACCAGACCGAAGGGATCAAACACCTTGACGTCGAATACCAGGCGTCTGCGATCCACAAGCGTCAGTTCTGTTTCACAGGTGACCTTCAGTCCCACGGGCGTCGCTGCGACATGGCGGACGTTCAGCGCAGTGCCGACGGTTCCTTCGCCGGGTTCGAGATACGGCGCGACGCTTCTCCAGCACGTTTCCTCAATCAGCGCGATCATGGCGGGTGTCGCGAACACGTCAAGCTCGCCGCTGCCAATGGCGCCGGCGCATTTGTCCATCGTTACCGTCAGTTCGATTCTTCCTTTGATTCCGGTTTGCAACATAGTAATCTCCTTTATAAATCGGTTGATGGCTGCATTATACCATATGCGGTCATAGCGGGCAAGGGGGGCGCATGTGCGCACGGTGCAGGGATAAAAGAAAAAGCCCCATATTTGGGGCTTCCTTGGTACCCGGTACGGGAGTCGAACCCGTGTTACCGCCGTGAGAGGGCGGTGTCCTAGGCCACTAGACGAACCGAGCACGCAAGAGATATAATACCGAAGATTGTAGGTTTTGTCAATCCTTTTTTTGCATTTTGATAAAAGTTTTTCAGTCAAGCCGCCAGTCGATCGGTTCCTGACCGGTTTTTTGAAGCCATGCGTTTGCTTTGGAAAAATGCCGACAGCCGAAGAAACCGTTGTAGGCGGAAAGCGGGCTCGGATGCGGCGCTTCGAGCTTGATGTGGATCGGGTTCGTGACGATCTTCGCCTTGTTGCGCGCGTTTGCGCCCCACAGCAGGAACACGATCGGCGTCTGCTTGCCGTTCAGCAGTTCGATCACGCGGTCGGTGAAGGCTTCCCAGCCGTGTCCCTTGTGCGAATTCGGCATGTGTTCCCGCACGGTCAGCACGGTGTTGAGAAGAAGCACGCCCTGACGCGCCCAGGCGGTCAATTCGCCGTGGTTCGGGGGCTGTATACCCAAATCCTCGTGAAGCTCCTGAAAGATATTCTTGAGCGACGGAGGCGGCTCTACGCCCTTTTTGACGGAGAAGCAGAGACCGTGCGCCTGACCGGGACCGTGATACGGATCCTGCCCGATGATCACGACTTTGGTATCCGCGAAGCTCGTATATTTCAACGCGTTGAAGATATCATACATGTTCGGGTAGATCGTATGCGTGCGGTATTCTTCGGCAAGAAAACGCCGCAGAGCCTGATATTGCTCCGAAGCAAAGTAATCGGCAAGCAGATCATCCCAGTCGTTTCCAATATGAACCATAAGCGCCTCCAGGGGATTTTCTACAGTATACACCAAAGTGCGCTTGCAGACAAGAAGAGATTCGTGCTATACTGCGAATATGGAATTCTATGATGCATTGAAATTATACGTCCCGCGCGACGCGCAGGAGGAAACGGACAAGGCGGTCATGCTGAACTGTCTGGAACGGTATGCGGATGCGTATGAACGCAGCAATCTGCTGTTTCATGCGACCGCATCCGCATGGATCACAAACGAATCGCGCGATCGCGTGCTGATGATCTATCACAACATTTACGATTCCTGGGCATGGACCGGCGGTCATGCGGACGGCGAGCGCGATCTTCTGAAGGTCGCATTGAAGGAGGCGACGGAGGAGACGGGGCTTTTGTCGGTTCGTCCGGCGTCGGACCGGCTTCTTTCAATCGAGACGCTGACGGTGAATCCGCATTGGAAGCGTGGGAAGTTCGTTCCCGCGCATCTGCACCTGAACGGCACCTATCTGCTGATTGCGGACGATTCGGAACCTCTGCGCATCAAAGCGGACGAGAACAGCGCGGTGAAATGGTTCCTGCCGGACGAGGCGATCAAAGCGTGTTCGGAGCCATGGATGCGTCCTGTGTACCAACGGCTGAACGAGCGGATGAAAACATTCTGAGGGCAAAGAAATACAGCGGAGAGAAGCGATTCTCCCCGCCGTTTTTATGTACGCACCGTCTTGTGAACATAAAAGAGGGACCGCCGTTTGACGATCCCTCTTCGATTCAGTAAGGAGTTACGGTTCGGCAGGTTCTTCAACGGGTTCTTCAACCGGTTCTTCAATCGGGAACTTGTCGATCAGTTTGACGATGTAGCGGAGGATGAGTGCCGCATCTTCTGCGGTGACCTCGAGATCGCCGTCCACATCGGCATTCAGAGCACCCTGTGCCGTGAGTTCATTGAGACCGACGATGGAGCGCAGGATCAGCGCCGCGTCTGCCGCGGTAACCTGACCGTCGCAGTTTGCATCGCCAAGAACGACTTCCGCAAATGTGATGCTGCCGTCGATCGTCGTTGCTTCGATCTCAACAACCTTCTCGTTATACACGAACGATACTGCGCTGCCGGTGTTCAGCGTGTTCTCCGTGAAGTTGATCTCTGCCTTTTCGCCGCCCTTTGCATTTGGTGCTGCGAAGTAGAGCGAGAGGATAACATCTTCATTGTTGATGCGCACTTCGGTATCGGACGCCCATGCGAACATCAGCTTGCCTTCCTTCTCGGAATTGACCCAATCGAACATTCCGTCGAATCTGCGAAGCTCAAGAAGTTCATCGTACGTGAGGAAGATTTGTACGCTGTTGACCTTGAGACCGGAGGAGGGAAGATCCTTGACACGGATGTCGTAACGGTAGACGCGCTCGCCGTTCTCAATACTCATCACGTCGAGAGACTTGACATCTTCGCCGTAGATGGTCAGCTCATCGGGAACGGTGAACAGGATGCTGCCGTTTTCGGTCGCAACTTCTTCGGCTTCCTTTACGGTATTGCCGTCGACATAGGAGTAACCGGTGGTCACACCGTTTGCAGCGGGGACAAAGAGGAACTCTGCCAATGTGCCGTCCGCAGGATCGCTGATGGTCCTGAAGAACATGGACACGACGACCGTTTCGTCTTCAAGTGTGATGCTGTCGCCGTTGGTTGCCCATGCGAAGGAGATCATGCCTTCGTCTTCGTTGATGCCGGTGGAGCCTTCGAGCTCAGACTCTGCCTTAACGAACTCGAGCAGTTCATTGTCATACTGTACGAATGCCTGAATGCCGACAACAGCAACTTCGGGATCAATACCTTTGACCTTGATGTCATAACGATAGATCTCTTCGCCGTCGATCTCCGTCAGAACATCAGCTGCCTTGACGTTCTCGCCGTAGAAGGTTGCGCCTTCGAACGCCGGTTCGGTGACGATGGTGATACGACCTTCGCCTTCGGGATCGGTGTAACCCTCGACCTGGTGGACGCCGTCGATCTCAGGCATCGACTGGATGTAGTCGATCAGGACCTGGTTGTCGAGTTTGCCGGAGTCCTCAAGGATCGTGATGTTCGGACCGAACATTGCGAAGCCGTCGCCCATATCCTTCAGCATGTAGTTGTGGGATGCGAGCGTGTACTTCTTCGTAAGATCGAGCGGTTCATACTCGTTCGTTTCCTTGTTCAGGATCTGAACGTTCTTGACGCGGTACTCGCCTTCCGGATCGACCGGACCTGCCCACATCTTGTCGGTACCGACCACGCAGTTCGGCTCGACGTCGGGATGGATCTCGTATTTCAGACCTGCAACCTGCAGGAAGCCGCCGTTCTCGCTCGGGCATACGCGCGCGCCCATTTCGAGTGCGTCAAGGATCTGCTGACCCGTGACCTCTGCGAGCACCGCGGTGTTGCCGAACGGATGGACGTTGATGATCTGCTGGAAGGTGATGTCGCCTTCGGGGATGTTCGCACGGACGCCGCCGCCGTTGACGAACGCAACGTCGGAATCAAACATGTAGCGATATGCGTCTGCGCACAGGTCGCCGAGGTTGGTCTCATGCTTGCGGACCCAGCGATTGCCGTCTGCATCGTTGATCGTCAGCAGGTGATCGGTGTGTGCAACGACGGTGTTCAGAAGCGCTTCGAACTCATCTTCAATGCCCTTGATGAATTCATCGGTTTCCGGATCGTCCTGGACCTTCTCGGAAACGGGGAGGAGCTCCATCGTGAGCGTGCCGTCCGCAGCGATCGTCAGCTTGCCGACGTTCGCGAGCTTCGTGCCGGTCTGGCCGTGGAGAACGTCCTTGTTTTCCTTATCCTTGACGGTTGTGTTGATAACCGAATGGCTGTGACCGTCGATGAACGCATCGACGCCGGTGACGTTCGCGATGACTTCGGGTGCCGTCCAAGGCTGGGACTGATCGTCAATGCCCATGTGGCCGACGATGATGACGTAATCCGCGCCTTCCGCCTTTGCCGCATCGATCGCGTTCTGCGCTGCGGTGTAGACGCCTGCGCCGGTGTCATCCTGGCAGAAGCCGTAGATGTATTCGCCTGCTTCGTTCATGAAGTAGGTCGGGGTGGACTTGGTGATGGATTCCGGCGTGGAGAGACCGACAAACGCGATCTTCTTGCCGTTTGCTTCAAAGATCTTGTATGCGTCGAGCACCGGCTCGTTGCCTTCGACCTTCACAAAGTTCGCGGAAACGTACGGATATTCCGCCTGCTCGACGAGAGCAAACATCTGATCCATACCGTAGTCGAATTCATGGTTGCCGAGCGTTGCGAGATCATAACCGACAAAGTTCATGATGTCGATGATCGCTTCGCCCTGCGTGAGGGAGCCGATCGGTCCGCCCTGGACGTGGTCGCCCGCGTCAACAAGGATGACTTTGCTGCCATCTGCTTCGAGGCTCTTCTTGAGGTCTGCAACGCCTGCATAGCCCCAGCCGTCGCGGATGCCGCAGTGCACGTCGTTCGTGAACAGAATGACCGTGTCGCCCGTCGGCTCGACGACCGGAGGTTCGGGCGTTTCGCCGGGCTCTGCATAGAACTGGAACGTGTAGATGGACGCATCGGTGCCCATGCTGTACACGGTGAAATAGTTCTTGTAGTACTCGATGTACTGCGCCTTGTCATTATATGTGGCGGAGTTGCACTTGATATAGAAGCCGCCTTCGACCGGTTCCAGCTGGAAGAACGTGTTCTCGGAATTCTCTGTGTCGCGCTCAACAAATCTGGTATGCTTGTTGTCCGCATACAGATACTTGCCGTCTGCCGTCTTGAATGCATAAACATCGGGTTCTTCGTCGATGGATCTCGTATTGGATACTTCCGTATCCGGTTCGAGAATTTCCACGGTCAGAACGATCGCTTCTTCGGGAACCGCAAGAACGTCGTCGGTCAGCGCTGCATCTGCGGCCTTGATTTCCCACTTGCTCTTGCTCTGGTTCGAAGTATTTTCATAATAATACTCTTCACCCGTCATGATCTTGCTGTTGGCGGCGTTGAAAATGACAACTTCATCGCCGTTCTTGAGCTCGGTCACAAGCTCCATCG
>CAMPAN010000056.1 GCA_946631895.1 uncultured Clostridia bacterium | reverse complement strand
ATGGCGCGCGACGAGGCAAGACACGGCAAGGCGCTGAAAGGTCTCCTCGAGAGATACTTCGGTTGATCGGGAGGAAGAAAAATGCGCCCCCAGGGAAAAGCTTTTCTGATCGTCTCAATCATTCTTGCAGCGCTTGGTCTGATTCTTTTGATCGCAAAGAGCGTTGCTCCGGGAATTATCTGTATCGTCATCGGCGCGATCGGTCTGCTCCTTCACTTCACCAGCAAGAAAAAAGAAGAGCAATAACGTCGCGGCAAGGCGCTGAAAGGTCTTTTGGAGAGATACTTCAAATAAGAAAAACGCCCATAGTTAGGGACTTTTTGAGTGGGACAGCAAATGCGCTGTCCCTTTTTGAGAAAGAGTACTGTCATGGATGACCGTTTGAAAGAAAGCCTGTGGTTCTATACCGGTGCGGATTATTTGATCATCAATGCGTTTCTTTGGATCAACAAAGAAGCGATGGATCCGTGCATCGGCATCGTTTGGCAGAACAATCGCGACGTGATTCGCGAGGCGAAGGAGGAAGGCCCCGAAAACCGATTCGCGTTTTCCGGGCTGGACGGAGCAGCCCTCTTCGAAAGCTATCGGCGTAGAACGCCTGCCGAGCTGACAAACGAAGCAAAGAGGGACATTCTCCATCAGGCAATCACCGATATTCGGCTGATTTGCGATTCGATGCATCCTATCCGGGAACCGGTTCGATTGTTCCGGAATATGGAAGCCGCATTCTGCCTGAAAAACATTCGAGAAGGAGAGCAGGTCGATCTGTTGGGGCTGACCTCGACGAGCACAACCGGACAGCAGATCAATTACGGACAAAACAATTTCCGAAAACCCGCGCAGATTCTTCAAATAGACGTTCCGTCGGGTCTGCCCGCACTTTTCCTTGAGAACGATGAGCATGAGGTGCTGCTGCCGCCGATGCGATACCGGGTCAAAGGCGAGCACATCGAAGACGGCGTCTTGACGGTGTCACTTGACGCGTGTCAGCCGCTCGAATTGGAACGGTTGATTCAATCGGCAACAGAGGCTTTCGCGGAACTTTTCGATGTGCACAAACAAGACACGGCAAGGCGCTGAAAGGTCTTTTGGAAATCAGAAAAACGCCCTTTTCGGGGCTTTTCAAAGGGAGCGGAGCGATCCGCTCCCTTTCTTGCACCGTCAGAGGGAATCACGATCCGTATTTTGCCGTTTTTGCGGTTGTATCTTTGCGTCGAATGCTTTATACTGAAATCAGTCGGACAGGAATGGCATCAAGGGGAAGAAAGCATGAGCACGGTTCCGGGCGGCGTGAAAAAACCCAAAAATGAAGATTATACCAATATCGTGGAGCAGGAGCGCGAGAGGATCCAAACGGGGGAGGGCCCGCATCCTTCCGTCATATCAAAGAAAACAAAAATGATACGGATCATCGGCGGCGTGATTCTGATCGCGGTCTGGGCAGTTCTTCTGGTGCTGCTCTTCAGCAGACAGCGATCCCGAACGGCAAGGCGCTGAAGGGCCTCCTCGAGAGATATTTCAAATAAGCAAAACGCCCTGAAACAGGGATTTTTGAGAGGGACAGCAAGGGCGTTGTTCCTCTTTTTTGTCCCTCCTTTCCGAAACAAAAGTGTACATCCGCCGCTTTTGACGGTTCATACAACATCAAAAGTGTACATAAATAATAAGCGCTTTTCGTTGCGGATGCAATCGTCTGTTCCGCATATCTGCTGTGATCGTATTTCGCATTTTCAGCGAAATAAAACCACATTAAGACGCAAAATCGCAGCTTTAGAACTTGCTTTTTGTGTGAAAAACATATGGAAACATCGGAACATGTGCGCTATACTATAATCAGAAGATGCAGAAAGCATCCGGTCGAAAAGGAGCGTATGCAAAAATGAGTCTGTTCAGCAAGAAAATGCCCAAAACGTGTCCCAAGTGCGGCAAGAGCGACGGCTGGCGCTGCGTGACGGACGACACGGTGCAGAGCAATGCGGCGAATGCCGGTATGGGGAATCCCTTTTATCTGGACTCCCAGCGCGATCCCTTCTATGAAGCCACGGGAAACTGGCAAGGTCCGAACAAGGTCAAGTACCGTTACCTGTGTGACAACTGCGGATACGAAAGAACGTATTGAGGCGGCGAGGAAAGGCGCCGAAAGCCCTCCCGGGGAGATATTTCAAATAAGCAAAATGCCCTGAGAGCAGGGATTTTTGAGAGGGACAGCCGATGCGCTGTTCCTCTTTTTTACTCACTCGATACCAATTTCGCATTTTCAGCAGGAATAAAACTGCAGTTTGGTGTAAAACTGCGGTTTTAGCACTTGCTTTTTCCGAAAGAAAGGTCTGGAATGATTCAGACAGATGTGCTAAACTGTAGGCAGAGGGTGAGGAAAGCATCCACGTGAAAGGAGCGTATGATAATGAGTTTGTTCAGCAAGAAAATCCCCAAAGCGTGTCCCAAGTGCGGCAAAGCGGACGGTTGGCATATGACGCCCGCAGAAATTCCGCAGAGCGGAGAAGCACAGACGCCGGCACAGTTCTTTATGGGCGCGCCGCTGCGCGGCACCTATGCACAGGACCTGCCAGAATCGGGCGATAAAAAACTGCATTACCGCTGCGATCACTGCGGTTATGAAAAAACTTATTAACAGAGCCGATGTGATCCAATAAAGAGGAGGAGCGTATAATGAGTTTGTTCAGCAAGAAAATTCCCAAGGCGTGTCCCAAGTGCGGCAAAGCGGACGGCTGGCGCTGTCTGCCTACCGAAACACACGAGAGCTATGTGGATGCATCGGCGGCGGTAAATCCCTTTTCGCCTGCACCGATCCGCGGTACGTTCGGGCAGAATCTGACAGGGATGAAGAACAAGAGCAAAAAGCTGCGCTATCACTGTGACAACTGCGGGTACGAAAAGAGCTGCTGACCGGATTGCGCGGCAGTTCGCTGGAAGCGCGGGACTGTATGTACCCCGCGGGCAGAAGCCCGCGTATATAGAAAACCGCTGCCTGAGCAAAACGTCGGCACGGGAACCGGATGTTATATAGAGGAGGTTGAAGGAAATGTTCGGATGGATGTTATTCGGGTCGCTTGTAATTCTTACGGCGTTCGTCGTGA
Source organism: uncultured Clostridia bacterium (assembly GCA_946631895.1). Lineage (GTDB taxonomy): Bacteria > Bacillota > Clostridia > Christensenellales > CAG-138 > UBA3792. The sequence goes on along the minus strand of CAMPAN010000056.1, from coordinate 5,260 downwards.
CGGGGATCATCACTTGCTTTGTGGCGAAACAGAAACCGGCTGCAGCAGACAGGGACGATACAGAAAACGTCGTCGATCTCAATGACCGCTTCAACCGCGCGCGGTATATGGAGGAAGACGGCAACTGACCGAGAGAATACAAAAAACAAGAGCCTGCCGGGGATGGCAGGCTCTTTTTCGGTTTTGGATCAGAGCATGGACGAACCGCCGGTGACGATCCAGGCGGCAAGAGACGCGACGAGCAGCGCGCCGGTATAGACGCTGCCCGTGCGGCGGTAGAAGTACGTGCAGAGCACGCTGAACACAACGACCTGCGGCACGAACAAAATGAGCAGCGACATGAACGGTCCGCCGAAGGTGGAGCCGAAGAACACGTCTGCGCCCGGTCCGATCCCGAGGAAGAACGGGATGTACTCGATCAGCACGATCAGAAGGATGCCGCCGACCATCAGGAGCGCGTTGCGCCACCAGTTCGAGAGGAAGCCTTTGATGCCCTTTTGATAGGTTGCCTTTGTGCGCATCGACGCCATGATCTTCGAGTTGTTCAGCAGGAAGAACAGGGCGAACACCGGGATATAGACGCAGAACTGACCGAGCCGCGTCCATGTGAAGGTCTTGAAGAACGGCCAGATGAACCGGAGATCGAGTTTGAAAAGCACGCCTGCAAGGAACACGACCAGATACATCATCAGAAGCATGCACAGCACGAGAACGCACGCGCGGGCGAGCAGTCCCCATGCGATCCGGTTCGGCTTTGCCTCGGAACCGAACCCCATGCCGTAGAGGCCGTCGAATGTACCCTTCTTCCTGGCGGACCGCGCACCGATGAGCGACGTCACGACCATAATGAGGATCAGCAGCAGATACCAGCCGATAAACCCGTTGCCGACGGTCATGCGGAAGATCCCCTCGGGCAGCGGCAGCAGCGCATGACCGAGCTGCGTCATGAACGGATAGGTTGCGCCGGCAAGCAGGATCGTGATGAGCGCACCGCGCCACCACTTGCCCTTTGTCTTGACGCCCGCCTCGTCCGGCAGCGGCTGCACGAGCTTTGCGAAAAACGGAATGCCGATCAGCAGCTCGAACAGCGGGATCAGCGCCGCGATCGTGCAGAGCATGGCAAGCAGAACCAGCCATTCCTTGCCCATGGCGGTCTGCGCTTCGGGCGCGGGACCTGTCAGCGCGCCGTCGAACGCCTGATCGAACCAGTCGAGCGAAACGGCAAGCCCGCGCGCGTTATGCGTCGTCAGACGGTGGTTGGTGAAAAGAAGCTCCATGCGCCGTGCGGAGCCGTCCGCAAAGTCGCCGAAGGTCTTGTCCCACGCGGCATTCTCTGTAGTCGTGCCGAGGAATGCGGTACGCAGCGGCGAACGCAGGATCGCGTCGTCCACATTGCGCTTATAATCGCGGAAGTAGCTGAACTCGTCCCACTTCGCCTGCAGCAGCAGCACGTTGTTGAAATGAATGCTTTCGGAATCGTAGGCGTTGTCCATAAACAGTTCGCCGCACTGCAGCACGGTCGCTTTCGGTTCGATGTCCGTGCCGGAATACGCAGCTGCGACGCTCCATCCCGCCCAGGTGCCCATCGAGTGTCCGCTGATGCCGAGCTTTGTTTTATCAACGTTCGGAAGCTCGGACAGGAACCGGTATGCCGCGACGCCGCCGCACGAGCTGTCCTTCACGCTGTTCCCCAGCTCATCCTTCGTATAATGATCGTTGAAGAAGGAAAGATTCGAGAAATTCATCAGCAGCCGGTAGCGCACGGACCCGCCGACCGGGCGGAAGGTCTTGTCCGCCTCGCTGTCCAGGCCGTAGTTTACCTTGACCATATGATTGACGTATCCGCGTTCCTTAAGCCCCGGAACACTGGCGCCGTGCCCGTATTCGTCGATCGACAGCACCACGGCGCCGCGTTTCGCTAGCTCAATCGCGTATGCCGCGTTGGTTTCGTGATCGTTCTGATACCCGTGCAGCAGAAGAATGCCGGGCGCCTTTCCCCCGTCCTTCAATCCGGACGGCGTATAGAGCTTATAGAAGAGATCGCCGACCTCGGAGGGCAGATATCCCTCGGTAATCCTGATCTCTCCCTCCGCCGTCTGGATGCGGTTTGCAAAGAACAGTGCAGCGAACGCAACGCAGAGCAGCACCGCGAGCGCGGCAGCCCATTTCCCCCAGCCTTTTTTCATACACAGCCCTCCTGTTCATTTTCATATATAATAGTATACACGACTCCTGCGCAATCCGCAAGTGTGTCGAAAAAACGGCAAAAAGGAAAATCAAGACTTGCGGGAGACCGACTTGCGCGATATAATAAATCAAAATATAGTTCCACGCACAGGAAAGGAGCTTTTATGGCAACATTCATCAGCGATCCCTCCCGCACCTTCAATGAGTATCTTCTGATCCCCGGCTATTCCTCCTCGGAATGCGTTCCCGCGAACGTCAGTCTCCGCACCCCGATGGTGAAGTTCCGCCGCGGAGAGGAGTCCGCGATCTCGCTGAACATCCCTCTGGTCTCCGCGATCATGCAGGCGGTCTCCGACGACCGGATGGCGGTCGCGCTCGCCACGCAGGGCGGCGTCAGCTTCATCTACGGCTCGCAGACGGTCGAGGACGAGGCGGCGATGGTCAAGCGCGCCAAGGACTATAAGGCGGGTTTCGTGCGCAGCGATTCGAACCTCCGTCCCGATATGATGCTGGCGGACGTGATCGCGCTCAAGGAGAGCACCGGGCATTCCACGATGGCGGTCACCGACGACGGCACGCCCGAGGGCAGGCTCGTCGGCATGGTCACAAGCCGCGACTACCGCGTCTCCCGCATGGCGCCGGACACGCCGGTATTCACCTTTATGACGCCGCTCAGCAAGCTGGTCTGCGCGCCGGAGGGCACGTCGCTCAAAGAAGCGAACGACATCATCTGGGATCACAAGCTCAACACGCTCCCGATCATCAACGAAAAAGGACAGCTCTGCTACTTCGTGTTCCGCAAGGACTACGATTCGCACAAGGAGAACCGAAACGAGCTGCTCGACGAGCACAAGCGTTACGTCGTCGGCGCGGGCATCAACACGCGCGACTATGAGACCCGCGTCCCCGCGCTGATCGAGGCGGGTGCGGACGTGCTGTGCATCGACTCGTCCGAGGGCTTTTCCGAGTGGCAGGCAAGGACCCTTGCGTGGATACGTTCCCGCTACGGCAATTCCGTGAAGGTCGGCGCGGGCAACGTGGTCGACGCGGATGGCTTCCGCTTCCTTGCGGAATCCGGCGCGGACTTTGTCAAGGTCGGCATCGGCGGCGGCTCCATCTGCATCACGCGTGAAACGAAGGGCATCGGCAGAGGACAGGCGACCGCGCTGATCGACGTATGCAAGGCGCGCGACACATACTTCGAGGAAACCGGCGTTTACGTACCGGTCTGCTCCGACGGCGGCATCGTATACGACCACCACATCACGCTCGCGCTTGCGATGGGCGCGGACTTCATCATGCTCGGCAGATACTTCGCGCGGTTCGACGAAAGCCCGTCCCGCAAGGTCAATCTGAACGGCACGTATTATAAGGAATACTGGGGCGAGGGCTCGGCGCGCGCGCGCAACTGGCAGCGCTACGACCTCGGCGGCGACAAGAAGCTGAGCTTCGAGGAAGGCGTCGATTCCTACGTTCCGTACGCGGGCTCCCTGCGCGACAACGTGGCGCTGACTCTTTCAAAGGTCAAGTCCACCATGTGCAACTGCGGCGCGCTGACGATCGCCGAATTCCAGAAGAAGGCAAAGCTCACGCTGGTGTCGGCGACGAGCATCGTCGAGGGCGGCGCGCACGACGTCATCCGCAAGAACACGACCGAGCCGTTCCGCTCGTAACAGAACAGCTTAAAGGCGCACGGAAAGCCGTGCGCTTTTTCGTTGACGGAAACGCGGTCCGCGCGTATAATGAAAGCAAAGATCGAAGAAAAGAGGAAAGAAATCATGCCCTGCACAACACTGCTGGTCGGCAGAAATGCCACGAACGATCATTCCACGATGATCGCGCGCACCGACGACGGGCATTTTGACGTCAAAAAGCTCATCGTCGTCGAACCGAAGGATCAGAAGCGGACCTATACCTCCGAGATCGGACATCTCACGATCAAACTGCCCGATAATCCCATGCGTTATACCGCGTGTCCGAGCGTCGATCCGAAAAACGGAATCTGGGCGGCGACCGGCATCAACGCGGCGAACGTCGGCATGACGGCGACGGAAACGATCACCTCGAATCCGCGCGTGCTCGCCGCGGATCCGCTTGTGAAATATCAAAAGGCGAAGACGAAGAAGAAAAAGGATATTCCGGGCGGCATCGGCGAGGAGGACATCGTCGTGCTCGTGCTGCCGTACATCCGCACCGCCAGAGAGGGCGTTCTGCGGCTTGCGGCGCTTCTGGAACAGTACGGCACCTATGAATCCAACGGCATTGCGTTCAACGACGAAAACGAGATCTGGTGGCTGGAGACGATCGGCGGGCATCACTGGATGGCAAAACGCGTGCCGGACGACGCCGCAGTCATCATGCCCAACCAGTTCGGCATGGACAGCTTTGATTTCGAAGACGCGTTCGGAAAGCAGGAGGCACATCTCTGCTCGAAGGATCTGAAAGAATTTATCGCAGCCTACCATCTCGACTGCAATCAGGGCGGTGCGTTCAATCCGCGGCTCGTCTTTGGTTCGCATTCCGATCAGGACCACGTTTACAACACGCCGCGCGCGTGGTATATGGGCAGATACCTTGCGCCGTATCAGTATCGCTGGGACGGTCCGAACGCCGATTTCACGCCCGAAAGCGACAACATTCCGTGGAGCTTTGTGCCGGACCGCAAGATCGCGGTCGAGGAGGTCAAGGAACTGCTTTCCTCGAACTACAAGGGCACGCCGTACGATCCGTACCTGAATCACGACACCGGCATGCGCGGCAAGTACCGCTCGATCGGCATCAACCGCACCGGCGTCACGTCCGTCTGTCAGATCCGTCCGGATGCGCCGGACTGCTGCAAAGGGCTTGAATGGATCTGCTTCGGCTCCACGACCTTCGACGCGCTGCTGCCGGTCTATCCGAACGTCCCGAAGATGCCGGGGTATCTTTCCGACGTCACGCTCGACGCATCGACCGAAAACTTCTACTGGGGCAGCCGGCTGATCGGCGCGCTGGCGGATCACAGCTATAACCAGTGCGTGCAGATCGTCACGCGCTACCAGAACGCGGTGATGACTGAGGGACGGAAGCTCGT
>CAMPAN010000055.1 GCA_946631895.1 uncultured Clostridia bacterium | reverse complement strand
TTTGACGAGATCGCGGACGCCGCGAAGCGCGTGCATGAAAAGGGCAAGCGGCTCTTTGTGACGGTCAACGCGCTTGCATACAACGATGAGATCCTTGAGCTTCCGGCGTACGGAAACCGGCTTCTCGACTGCGGGGTCGACGCGGCGATCGTAAGCGATCCCGGCGTTCTCTCCACCCTGCACAAAGCATGCCCGAAGCTCGAACTGCACGTTTCGACGCAGGCAAGCTGTATGAACTACGCCTCCGCGCTCGTTTGGTACGGTCTCGGCGCAAAGCGCATCGTTCTCGCGCGGGAGATGACGGTCGACGAGATCCGAAAGCTCCGTAAGAACATTCCGGACGATCTCGAGCTTGAGGCGTTCGTGCACGGCGCGATGTGCATGGCGTACTCCGGGCGGTGCCTGCTCTCCTCCGCGATACTCGGCAGGAGCGGCAACCGCGGCGACTGCGCGCAGCCCTGCCGCTGGAAATACGCGCTCGTCGAAGAGACGCGTCCGAACCAGAGCTTTCCGATCATTGAGGAGGGCAGCACGAGCTATGTGCTGTCGAGCAGGGACCTGAACTGCATCGGGCTGCTGGACGAGCTCATCGACGCGGGCGTGACCTCGCTGAAGATCGAGGGGCGCATGAAAACCGAGTATTACGTCGCCGTCGTCGTGAACGCCTACCGCCGCGTGCTCGACGGCACGATGACGGTCGAAGAAGCGCGGCGCGAGCTCGATTCCGTGTCGCACCGACCGTACACGACCGGGTTCTATCACGGCGAACTGCCGCAGGATCACAGCAACGCCGGCGTCTATACGCAGACGCACCGCTTCATTGGCACGGTGCTCGCCTGTGAAAACGGCGTCGCAACGGTCGAGCAGCGCAACCGCTTCGTCAAGGGCGACGCGCTGGAGGTGATCTCTCCGTCGCTTCGCGGCGCGGTGCTCAGGGCGGACGACATCACGGACGCGGACGGCGCGCCGGTCGGGGTCGCGAACAAGGTCAAACAGGTGTTGCGCATCAGGACCGATCTTCCGCTTGAACCGGGCGATCTCCTGCGAATGCGCATCGAGGCATAACGAAAAACGGACCTCCGAACGGGGGTCCGTTTTGAATCGGTTTCGTTACTGTTCCGGTACGAACGCGCTGCTGACCTCAAACTCGAAGTCCATCATCTGTACATCGACCTCGGCGCGTACCTCCGCATAGACGCGGTTTTCGCCCGGAAAGAGCTTCAGCCCGCCGTCCGCCGTGCAGAATTCCGCGTAGCCGTAGGTCAGCCCGTCCTTTTTGAACACGAGCGACAGCCCGCCGGTGAGCGTTTTCGAGTAGTTGTTCGTGATGATCGCGTCGACCAACTGTTCGCCGTTCACCTCGTACACGCGGAGATTGTCGACGGTCAGATAGTAGGTGAAAAAGTGCGTGCGTTCGTTCAGGATCGGAAGACCGTTCAGGTCGGTCCTGAACCCTTCGCCCACGATCGGCGCGACCGGAATCGGTTCCGGTTCGGGCGGCGGCGTCGGCGTCACGAGCGTCTGCGGCGTCGGCGTGGGTTCCACGAGGTCGACCAGATGCGCTTCCTGCGACGTGCATCCGATCGCAAGCAGCAGGACAAGCAGCAGGATCAGCTTTTTCATGTTTCCGTCCGCTCCGTCGGTTCTTCGGTTTCTTCGGGCGCTTCCTCCGTTTCCGGCGCTGCGGTTTCTTCGGGCGCTTCCTCCGTCTCCGGCGCTGCGGTTTCTTCGGGTTCTTCGGAAGGATCCGGCTCTTCGGTTTCTTCGGATTCTTCCTCCGTCTCCGGCTTCTCCGTCTCTTCCGCGGGTTCGGGTTCCGCGTCTGTTTCGTAGGCTTCCCCCTGCTTCTTTGCAAAGTAAAGCGTCAGCGCGATCGCGATCAGCAGCATACCGAGCAGCACGATCTGATTGAACCGCACCTCGCCGAACACGATCTGACGCGTGCTGCCGTCGCGCAGCCATTCAAGAATGAATTCCGCAAACAGATAGGAAATCACGGTCACGCGGATCGCCGTTTCGCGGTTTTTCCTTTTGAGGAGCAGCAGCGCAAGCACTCCGAGCGCGAGGCATACGAGGAAATCGAGGAAGAACACCGCATAGGCAACGGTCTTGCCGTCCAGAAAATACGCGTGTGTGAACGTGACAAGCGGGAAGAATTTCGGAACGCCGGCTTCCGCGACCGGTCCGAGCCCGTCGCAGAGGAAGAAATCCGACCAGCGTCCGACCGCGAGACCGAAGCATGCGCCGGGCACGAGCGCGCCGAACACCTGTGAGAATGAGAGCTTTTTGATCTTTGCATAGACTGCGACCGCGATCACGGCGAACAGCATTGCGCCGGGCAGATTGAGCCCCGCCTTGCTGAGCTCAAAAAAGTCGGAAAACGCAATTTTGCCGGAGATCGCCGCAAAGAGACGTCCTCCCAGAAGTCCCGTCGGGATGCCGACGATGCAGGCGTCAAGCGCAAGATCTTTATAGAGCCCCTGTTTTTTGACGATGATCTCGGAAACGACGACCGCCGTCAGAATGCCGAGCGCGAGCATGACCGCGTTCCATGTCAGCGCGGCATTGCCGATCGAAAATGCTATGTTGAACGAATCCATACCGATACCTCCGATTTGACAACAGTATAGTAATAATCACGCCGTTTGTAAATAGGCGCGGATCATTTGCGCTTTTTCGGCGCCGGAAGTTCCGCCGCGATCGTCGAAAACAGCACAGCAAGAAACGCGCGGTCGTCCGTCTCCTCCACGAGCAGCATTTCCTTTGCGCCGGGATACGGAAGCTCGCGCGGCGCGTTCGGCAGCAGCCGAAGCGCGGACGGCGTCGGCTTCACAAGAAGACGGTCGTCGTAGATCCCGCCGACGGGTTTGCCTTCGCAGTACAGGATGTACTCCCCCATCATGGGACGGCAGGACACGTCGCCGTGCAGGGAGAGCGAATCGAGAATATAGGTCAGATACGATACGGATGACGGCATAGCTTTGCTCCTTCCCCCGAATTGATTATAGTATAGCAGAGCCATCGGAAAATGAAAAGCGGCAAATCCGCACAAACGCCGCAAACGGTTGACAAACACAAAAAACCGTGTACAATAAAAGCGATGCGATTGTGGTGGAACGGCATACACAACGGACTTAAAATCCGTCGGGGAAACCTTGCGGGTTCAAATCCCGCCAATCGCACCATGCGGAAGCAACGAAAAAAGCCCTATTTACGGGGCTTTTTCGTTTTCTATACGTTTCGGAAACTGCGGAAAGTGTAACAATAGTGTAACAACTGCTTGAAAAGTGATCAATTATGATGCGAAAGTACCGTCTCCAACACCTTTACGTTTTCTTCGTCAGCGTTTTTCAGAGCATGGGCGTAAATGTTCATTGTTGTACTGGTCTGCGAATGACCGAGCCGCTTTGATACGGCTGTGATCGGAACGCCGTTTGCAATCAGTATGCTTGCTTGCGTGTGCCGGAACAAATGCGGGTGAACACGGAAGCCGAGCCGCTTTGATAGCTTCACGCAGTAGTTTGTCAAGCTGTCCGGGTGCATAGGATCGCCGTTATCCTTTGCGAACACCCACCCGTGATCCTGATAATATTCACCGAGCCGCAAGCGTTCAGCGTTCTGCCATGCTTTATATTGTTTCAGAAATGAAACCATATCAGAGGGCAGACGGAGAACCCTTTTCGATGCCTTTGTTTTTGGCGTATCTTCGTAAAGCTCGTGCGTTTCACGGCTTCGTAATAGATTATTGGCTATTTCAAGTGTGCCTGTGTTTAGGTCGATCTTGTCCCATTTCAGCCCAAACAATTCACCGCGCCGCATTCCTGTATTGATCAATAGCAGCATTGCCGCCCGCCATCTCATCGGTTCAGCTTTCAGCGCGTCCATAAGTATTTCAAGCTGTGAGACTTCGAGCGTTTCGGGATCGCGGGCAGGGATTTTCGGCGGGATAGCACGGTGCGCGACGTTCCGCACGACAATACCGTCCCGGTCTGCCTGTTCTAATACCGCCGAGATAAACCCATGAATGTTTTGAATGGACTTCGGCTGCAATTTCTTTCCGGTTATTTTGCCGTCTGTCAGCCCAATATACAGCTGATTGAGGTGGTCGGGACGCAATTCTTTCAGCTTTACAAAACCGATGATAGGGGCGATTTTACGCAGTATCATACGGTAATTGTCGAGAGTGGTACGCTTGCACGTTCCGGTCGTTTCTTTCAACCGGATTACATACTGCGCATAATCTTCGAATGTGCGGTTTTCATTTGAGAGAACGCCTTTCTTTATATCGCGTTCGAATGTTGCCGCATACGCTTCAGCACGTTTTCGCGCAGTGGATTCTTTCCATTTTGAATCGACCGGAAAGGACGTGTTTTCAAACAGGATTTTTCCGTCTGCACTTCGTCCTACATACGCACGGATCGCAAATGAAATCAATTTTCCGTCCTTGTCCCGGCGCTCTTGGATGTTAGCCATTGTTCCGATCTCCTTTCTGCTTGAACAGGTGTTTTAATTTCAATTCTACAAAGTCACAAACCTCATTTTCAAAGGCGTTCATTTCTTCCAGTGACAGCTGCACGGTTTGATCGTCTTTCCGGATGGTATAGCCGTCGTGTATCATCTTCATCCATTTTTCGACAGGTGCGTACGTTTCTTCCGGATTATGCGCGGGTGAAGTTAGTCTAATCTCATAATCGCAGAGTTTTGCAAAGGCTGTCAGTCCGCGCAAGAGAAGATCGCTCTCTGTTTGCATCTCTGAAATAACAGCATTGAATTTATCTGCATCGTTCTTATAGTCTGTATATCCCATCAACCAGTCAACGCTATATTGCGGAAAATACCTATGTACTGTCCTTGCTGTTGTTTCAGTAACATTCGCCTTTTTATTTACCATTTGAGAAATAGCTTGCTGCGAAATATACCCATATTCTCCGTGCTCCAGTTTTGAAAACCAGTTTTGAGGAATACCTGTTTCAATGAATACTTGATTCAATCTTTTGCAGCGTTCCTCATTAATTTCCATCTTTGGACGAGCCATATCTCCACCTCCGATTTAGTATTTATGAATAAATGTTTTGTTTGTATTCTTCATGTTTATATTGTATCATAATACTTGAAAAAAGTCAACAATATTCTAAAACGGAGGTGTTTTATGGCAGAGTATAGAACGATTCGACAGGTAGCCGCAAGCGGTCTGATCAGTGAACACTATTTGCGCTGTATGGTAGCGCGTGGAGAATGCCCCGGCTTCCGATCCGGCAACCGATTTTTGATCAATGTCGAACAGCTGAAAGAAAAGCTGAACGAATTGAGCCGCCGGGAAGCGGGTGAAGCGATTGACTGACAGATATGAATCCAGTGCAGCTTCCACATTCGGAGACGCCGAACAGCGTTTTATATGGAAGCCGTATATCCCTGTGGGTGATTATACTGTCTTGATGGCTGACGGCGGCACAGGAAAGACGATCCTCTGCTGTGGGATTGCCGCCGATTTGAGCAGAGGCAGACGGCTGCCGGGTGAGATAGAAGATCGTGAGCCGCAGACGGTTCTGATCATCAGCGCCGAAGATCGCGGCGAACTGCTGAAAAAGCGTCTTTTGGCGTCCGATGCAGACCCGGATCGCGTTTATATCCTTGACTGTATGAAAAGTGAGGGATTGAACTTTACGGAACACTATTTGCAATTTGTCGACGTGATTGCGAAGCGCTCCCCTGCGCTTGTGATTGTCGATCCCTGGCACGCTTTTCTTGGCGGGGACGTCGATATCAACCGTGTAAACGCCGTTCGCCCGGTCTTTCAAAGTCTTGCAAACGTGGCAAAGATTTGCAACTGTGGAATGATCCTTGTTTCACACGTCAACAAGAGAGCGCAAGGTGAGAACGCAAACAACGCCGCAACCGGAAGCGCTGACTTTGTGAACGCTGCCCGCTCCGCTATTCGCGTTATATTCGACGATGCTCCCGGGCGGGAGGACTACCGCATATTATGCCATACAAAAAGCAATTATGCCGCAGCAGGGCGATCAATCAGCTATCGGATCGGTTCAGACGGTGGCTTGCTGTGGGGAGGATTCAGTGACGTCACACGTCAAACCCTGGAAGCCGCTGCGCGGTCAAAGAGAACGCCGTATGAAGAACTGCTGCGGCAGGGTGAACAGGCGTCTGCAAACAATGCCTTGTGTAGAGCATTGAGAGAATACGCAAAAAAAGCGCAGCCGGGGAAAGCAGTCAATATCAGCTACGATCAAGTGAAAGCCGAATATGGTGCTGATATCTTCAGTGGTATGCAGCCGAAACGCATTCTTGATACCTTGGCACGAGATTTGCGGCTTGACGGCATAACCATTCAGACCGGGAAAACCGTCCGTGAAGATGGACGAACAAAGAACGGTTTTTGCCTTGTCAAGCAACCTATGCAAGATATGTTTGAATCGCTGCCGGGCGTAGACTGGCCGGAAAATCAATAAATCCCTGTTAGGATATGTTTTATAGATTTTATTGATATCTATAAAATCAATAAACCCTACGCCCAACAAAAACCATAGATTTTGAAAGGAGGTCGTTTTATGAATGATACCACACTGACAAGAGCGCAGAAAGCAGCACGAACGAGGCATGAACGCGCTGAAGCACGCAAGGCAGCATGGCGGGCGGAAGCCGAGGAAACGAGACTGATCCGGGAGGCGGCGAACGCCGTCTTGAACGATCCGGACGCAACGCACGCCGAAAAAATCCACGCTGCCGAGATTATCACAAAGATTCGAGGGTATTGATATGAAGCTGATTTGTCGATTATTGCGGCGATTTGCCACGAAAAAGGGAGGTGAAGCAGATGCAGAACGACGAGAAAATCCTTGCGGCGCTCCTGTCTGCCGGAACTGTGCGGAATGCTGCCGCCGCTGCCGGAGTGAGCGCGTCGACGATCCGCAACCGCCTGAAAGACGCTGAATTTCGCGCAGTGTATGAGGAACGCAAGTCCGAACTCTTGCAGACGGCAACCGCCTCCATGTTGGCGAAACTGGAGGACGCGACGAGCGCGATCTCCGATCTGATGTGCGACGCCGAATGCCCGGCGAACGTGCGTCTTGCAGCCGCTGATTCGCTTTTGCGTCACTGTTTGCGGTATTTGTCAGCCGCAGATATTGAGCGTCGTCTTGCCGCTTTAGAAGCAGCACAGGAGGTCGATAACCGTGACGTATGACGATTGCATTATCATCATTGTAAATCCACGCAGACCGCTGTTTACTGCGTCAGAAGCGCATGAGCGCTACAGTCAGAATCTTCACAGAAAGGAGCGTGATACCATCATGCGAAGCATTGAAAGCCGTCTCCGACAGCTTGAAACGAAACACCTGTCCGACGCTGCAAGCGTTGCGCGTTGGGTAGCCGCCGGGCGTTTCTATGATGAATTATCCGACGAGGAACGCGATCTATATGACCGTTACCGGGGATTTTCACTTGCGGAGGCATCCGAATATCTTGATAAACTGATCGGACGCGATCCTGTTCTACCACATGAGCCGTTGATGCTGAACTTTCGGAACAGAGCGGAAGAAGAAGCATTTCTGAAAGAACGCGCCGCCGAAGTCGAGCGGATTTTGACGGAAATCGAAAACGAACTATAACAAAGGCGAACGACGCCGGAAAGGAATAAAAAAATGGATATCGTACAAGACGTGTACAACTCACTGGAAGCAAGCACGAAAGAGGTGCAGAAGATCGTCGCAGAACAGAACGATCTTGAAGAAAAGGTAAAAGCCGGGCGCTATAGTGCGGAAACCGTGCAGCATGAAATCAAGCCGCGCATTGACGATCTGAAGCGTAAAACGAATGCGCTATCAGAACAGGCGATTGCAGACGCAAAAACGCTTGTATCGAAATACAGAGATGAAATCGAGGAAAGATACTGTCTTGATCCCGCAGAACTGAACGACGATATCAAGCTGCTGCAAGCCGGGATTCCCTTGTCTGTTCGTGATGTTCAAGCGATTCTGCGAAGAAACGAGAACAACCGGACTATGACCACGCTTGCGCTGCGATACGCCGAGCAGCACGATCTGAAGATTGAACATTCATATACTTTTGAGCGCGAATTGAAAGCTGCAAGAGAAACAGCCGACGCGCTCGACCAGGTTTTGATTTACTATCCGAACTGGATCGGTACAGACCGCGCTTTCACGATGCTTGATAAGTTTTTCGCTTTGAATTGATCCCGCATTGATTGCCATAGTACACAGGAAGCCGTCCGTTTTCGCGGGCGGTTTTCCTTTGTTTTTGAGTGTAACAAAAGTGCAACACAGATATAAAATGTTACATTATTTTACTGAACGATAAAAGACAGGCGTTTCGTAAAAATGCAGTAAAACAGGGACTTTTGAGGACTATATGAAACGATAAAAAACGGCAGATAATGCATTCAAATCCCGCCAATCGCACCA
>CAMPAN010000054.1 GCA_946631895.1 uncultured Clostridia bacterium | reverse complement strand
AGAATTTAACGCCGATCTGACCACTCAGCAGCAGAGTCTGCGACTTGAACGCCGGATCCATCGGAACGCGCTTCTCGTCGGTGAAGGTCTCGCCCTGGAACTCGACCGCTGCAGTGTAGACCGTGTAATCGCCGTCCGCTTCGCTGGTGATCGTCGCGTCAAGGACGGTCGTATGTTCGCTGTTCCTTCTGCAGACAAACGTTGCCGTTGCCGCTTCCACGCCGGTCCATGCCCACGCCGGTTCAAGGATCCAATCGTGTCCGATCGGGTCAATGTCCTCAACGTCCTTGGTCTGGGTCACAAACGCTTCGTTCGTGAACGTTGCCGTATAGGTCGTCGTGCCCTTTTCTTCGCAGGTCGCCGGTGTCTTGACCTCGCCCGTCGCCGTGACGGTCTCAGTCTCGACGAAATCGCAGCCTTCGCATTCACGGGTTGCGGTGCACTTCCAGCCTTCGCCTTCCGCTTCCCACGTATAGGTCGGTTCGCTCCAGGTGTGCGCTGCAAAGTAGACCTTGATCACGACGTCGTAGTCGGGCATCGTGAAGGTGCGATTCGTGTCGTTCCAGTCCAGGCTGCCGAGATCGATCTGCTCGAGGTCGTTCTCGCCTGCGCCGGTGCGCTTGTAGATCTCGACATAATTGTAGTGATAACCGGCGTTTGCCGGGACCACGACCGTGACCGTCGCCGTGACGTCCGGGCTTGCCGGATCGAGCGAGGCTTCGCCGCCGCCGACCGCGATCACCTCCGCGGTGTGCAGTCTTGAAATATAGAAGTAACCGCCGGTGTGGAAGTCGTTCCACACGTTGCCCGCCGGACGGAAGTAGACGTTCACGCTGCCGGAGTGCGGATAGTCGACGACATAGTTGTTATTCATGCCGTCCGGATACCAGTTGAGCTTGGTCGCGCCCTCTGCGCGGACCACCTTGATCTCGGTCCCGACCGCGAGGTCTGCAACGTTCAGCAGATACTCGCCCTGCGCCGCGGCGTTCGCGGTGAAGCGATAGGTCTCGTCGACCTCCCACTCCGTCATGGAGCCGATCAGGTAGTAGCCGATCTCGACCGTCTTGGTGTCGGTATAGGTCTGGCCCTCGAATTCGACCGTCGCGGTGTAGACCGCCAGATCGCCGTTTTCGGTGCGAACGATGTCCGTCGTACTGCGGGTCTCGACGTGCGTGCCGTCGTTTGCGCAGGTGAAGGTCGCCGTCGCTTCGGTGAGACCGACCCACGTCCACGCGGGCGTACCGTAGTTATGTCCGGTCGCCGGGATCAGCGCGTTCTTGATCTCGTCGTCGTACCACGCGGAGTTGACCGAGCTGCAATGGCAGATCACATGCGCGACGCCGGGCTCAGTGCAGGTCGGCGCCTGCTTGATCTCGACGATCTCATAGCTGTGCGTGTGCTGCGGACGGTGGCTTCCGTTCGTGTAAAGCGAATTGTTCGTGTTGAACGTCGTATCCGGTTCGGACAGCAGCGCCTTCTGGATCAGGTAGTAGTTCTCCATGTAATGCGGGTCGGCGATCTTGGTCGCGTAGTTCGTGATCAGGCTCGTCTTGCCGAAGTCGAACCGGTCTGCAAGGTCATAGGACGTCAGGAAGCTCCAACCCGCGGAAAGGCCGAGGTTGCCCATCGTGATCGCCAGAAGCTGCATTGCATAGGCGGGCGTCTGGCAGCAGGAATACTTATTGATCCACCCATTGCCGTCCCGAATGCAGTAACTGTATTTCTTGGTATGCTCGTTATAATCGTTCCAGTTGCTGTCCGTAAAATAAGATTTTCTGGAACCGTCTCTGTATTCGCCGACAGTCTCGCCATTATGCGTATGATAGCTTCCTACGGTATCGCTGCTCTTGCAGTGGTAGACGTACACGTCCCACCAGCCTTCCACGACATTGTTGTTGTTCTTCGTCATGTTTGTGAACTTGGTGACCAGCGAGCCGAGGTCGTCGGAATACGAATACGACGTCGTGTTCAGGATGCTGCTGCGCTGCGAGGAAGACGCGTTGTGCGCGGCGATGGTCGCCGTTCTGCCGTAGCGGGTGAAGCCCCATTCGGGCATCGGCAGCATCGGAACGAAGTCGTCGCCGTTGACGAGGTTGAAGATGCAGTCGTACTTCGCCGCCGACGCTTCGGTGTTCGCCGTGGTGTTCGGGGAAGCGTAGGTATAGGCGTAAACCTTGTGTCCCTCGTCGATGCAGGACGCGCTGACGATGTTCGCGATCGCCGCGCCGCGGGAGTGACCGGCAAGCCAGAAGACCGGCGTCGCTTCGGAATCCACGAACTTGGTCATATACGCCGCAAGCGCGGTGTAGATGCGCGACGCGCAGATATCGAAGCCGCGGTGGTTCGATTTGCGGTTCCAGCTGCCGTTCGTCTGACGGGGATTCTTTCCTTCGACGCAGTCGAAATCGTCCAGGAAGCGGTGCAGATCGCCGACGTCGAAGTTAGAGCACCATTCCTTTTCGGTGCCGTTCGTGCCGCGCACAAAGACCGTGATGATCTCATACTTCTTGCCTTCGTCGTCCGTCACCTGATGATGACCGAAGAAGACCTCGGTGATATTGTCGTCGCTGTACGCGCCGAGGCTGACGTCGCTGTCGAAGTAGCCGTTTTCCAGCTGATAGTCAATGACGTTCTGCATGCCGTGCGCGCGCATGAGCGTGTCGATGCGCCGCGCGTTCGTGATCACGCTGCCGTCGCTGTCGTAGAGCGTCTCACCCGGCGTGAAGGTAAGATCGTTGTCGTACGCAAGCTGCGCCGCCCAGACCGAGAAGCTCGCGATCGCCGCGTTGTAAACCGTGTTGTCGCCGAGGAAATCCCGGTAGTCCATGGAATACGTGAGGTTGATCGTGAAGTCGCCGCTCTTGTACGTGGCGGAGAAGTTGTTGCTTCTCGGCAGCGTATCCAGATCGTCCCGGATGCCGTCAAAGTCGGAGTCAACAAGCGTCGGGTCGGAAACATAGCCGTAAACCGTCGCGGTATAGCCGTTGCCGAGGTCGATCGCATACTGCTCGCCGATCTCCTCGCAGTCCGGAATGCCGTCGCCGTCGGTATCGACGTCGCTGCCCGCCGTGAGCGGTGCGGAAAGCGTGACGGTACGGAAGTCCTCAAGGAGGTACGAGTTCTCCGGAAGGCTCTGCATGCCCGCGCCCTCAAAGCCGAGCAGCACGTTGAGCTTCTGAAGATCCGCCGCATAATAGACGCCGTTCTCCTCGAGCGGGAGAGAGAACGTCTTTCCGCTCTTTGCCGCGTCGAGGCGGACCGTGCCGTTCTCGTTCATGCGGAAGATCGCGATCTCCTTTGCGCTGCTCTTCACCGTGAGCTTCAGCGTGAGATCGCCGCCCTCAGGCAGACGGATCTCGACCGGCGTGCCCACAAGCGTGGGGTTGTTCAGGAAGGAATCCACGCCGTACGGCATGACAACGCCCTCGCGGAACAGCACGAACGGCGCATAGCCTTCGATCGTGACGCCGTCGACCAAGCCGTCGGACGACTGGAACACGTCGGAAATATCCTCCGCCTTCAGCGGATCGGTGCCGAGCAGAAGCTCGTCGCCGTCAAGGATGCCGTCACCATCGGTGTCTGGATTCAGGGGATCCGTGCCACGCGTAATTTCATCGCCGTCCGAAAGCCCGTCGGCGTCGGTATCGCCCTTCAGGGGATCGGTGCCGTAAACATGCACCTCTTCATAGTCCGAAAGTCCGTCGCCGTCGCTGTCGGGATCGCCCGCTGCCGTGTAATACACATTCAGCTCGTCATAATCGGAGAGCCCGTCGCCGTCGGTATCCGCATTCTCGGGATCGGTGCCGTACAGTTGGATTTCGTCGATATCCTTCAGACCGTCACCGTCGGTATCGAGTTCCGGATCGATCTCTTCCGCGGTCTCCTCCGCAGGTTCTTCCGGATCTTCTGCAGGTTCTTCCGCGGGCTGCTCCGGATCCTCTTCTGGATCTTCGACGGGTACTTCCGAATCGGTCGGCTCTTCATTGCCCGGTTCGGTAACGACAGGCTCCGCCGGTTCTTCCGTGTCTTCCGCAAAAGCAGGCGCAATGCCCGTGAATACGGTCGAAAGCAGCATCAGCGCCGCCACAAACAGGGAAAGCAGTTTCTTTCGGTTCAGCATGTTGGTCGGTGTCCCCCTTTGTTTGATCGTGCAGAAGCACAACACTTGATATATCTATAATAGTATACAGAACAGGAAATCCATTGACAAGTATAAAGCTTTGAAAAGCGTATAATATATGATTTTATTCTGCTTTCGGTCCGCCGGCCGCGAGCTTTCGTGTCCGTAAAAAAAAACGGCGCGAACATCCGTGCCGTTGATCTGTGAATGCCTTCGCTGCGGGACCGTTTATACATTCTTCCCGTTTTCGCATGGCGTCTGTCCGTCCGGTTCCGCATCCGAGATCACGCGATGCATGCAGACGTCGTTTTCGTCCGTCGGAATACCCGGTTCCATCGCTTCGGAAAAGCAGAGACAGACCGTCTTTTCCGCATTTCCCTTCAAAAAGCGGTCGTAATACCCCGCGCCGTGTCCGAGCCTTTTCCCGTCCGTCCAAGCGGAAACACAGGGTACGAGAATCAGATCCAGTGCATCCGGCTCTGTGGTCTCGGAGCAATCCTGCGGCTCCGGAATCCCGTACGCGCCGGGACGAAGATCCGTCATATCCTTGATATGGACCGCAGCCATTTCCGTCTTGCTGACGCATTTCGGCACATACACCTGCTTGCCGTCTTCCATGGCTTTTCGGATGATCGGCAGCGTATCCGGTTCGGTCCGCATGCCGACAAACAGGAAAATCCGGTTTGCGGCGCAGTATTCCGGCAAAGCGAACACCTGTTCCGCGATGCGCGCGCTTGCTTTGACGCGATACGTCTCCGGCAGCGCTTTCAGCCTTGCCGTGATCGCCTTTCGAAGACGTTTCTTTTGCTCGTGCAGTTCCGTTTCGTTCATATATGCCTCCGTACCATTATGCAAGCATGAAGATCAAAAGCATGATCCCGACCAGGATCACCAGAAATCCCGCGTTAAACAGCGTGTATTCCACAACGTACCGGATCGTTTTGCCCGGGTTGTTCTTCACGTATTCGCGGAAGGTAATGAGACTTGCAAGCGATGCGATCAGCGTGCCGACGCCCCCGATATTGACGCCGACGAGAAGCGACGGATAATCGGTTGTAAACTGTGACAGCAGTACTGCGGTCGGTACGTTGCTGATGAACTGGCAGGAAATGACGCTGACGAGGAAGGTGTTCTTTGCAAGCAGCCCGGAAAAGAAGCTGCGCACCGCTTCGATCCTGCCCATGTTGCCCGCAAAAATGAAGAAAAACACGAACGTCAGAAGAAGCGGATAATCCACCTCCAGCAGTGCTTTCCTGTCCAGATACAGCAGCGCAAGCGGAATCACAATCAGTCCGATCCAGTACGGAATACCGCGGAATACGATTGCGATCGACAGTGCAAACAGCAGAAGATACAGCACCGTATGCATGACCGGCAGATGGATCGTCTCGTTTTCAAGCGAAAGCGGCTCCGGTCTGACAAAGAGTATGCAGCAGACCGTGATCAACAGCACCGAGGCCGCAAACGGCGGCGCCATGATCCGCATGAATTCCAGATTCGGAATATTGAACTTCGAGTACAGATACAGATTCTGCGGATTGCCGAACGGCGTCAGCATGCCGCCGAGGTTCGCCGCGATGTTCTGCATGATGAACGTAAACGCCATGTACTTTTCCTTGCGCGTTGTGGATAGAACGAAGAAACCCAACGGAAGAAAGGTCAGAAGCGCCATGTCGTTTGCGATCAGCATGGAGCCGATAAAAGTGATATAGATCAGCGCAAGCACGCTCATCCGCGCGTTTTTGAACATACGGACGACCTTGCGCGCAAGTACATAAAAGAAGCGGATGTTCCGCAGTGCGCAGACAACGGCGAGCACGCAGAACAGGCAGGTCAGCGTTTTGAAATCAAAATAGGCAAGATATTCTTGATCGGGCGGGATGAAAAACATCGTGATTGCCGCTGCAAAAAACGCGATGACCATGACGGCATTCTTCTTGATAAAGCGCCAACTCATCCGGAAAAAAGCCCTGCTTTTCATCTTCTTATCCATCAGCCGTTCCTCTTGCGCGGTTTTTCCGCGGCATACTCCGTTTTTGCCTTTTGATCTGCGGCTGCTTTCGGGACCGTTCCGCCTGATTTTCGGATCCGCACACCGCTTCTTCGACGATCGTCACCGTATTATACCATTCCTTCGAAAAAAGTCAATTCCGCGATCCTGCATAAAAAAGGTCCCGGGAATCATTCCCGGGAACCCTGATGCATATTCCGTTCGCGGACGGATCATCCGAACTTGACATCCACTTCGTTGATGTCCGGATCTTCGAACCAGTTCTGCCGCAGATACCATGAACACTTGGGGCAGTCGATCGCTTCCGTGAACGCATTGGTCGAACGCTCCACATTTTTGATCAGCTCCGTCATTTGTTCAAGGATTTCGTTTTCAAGCGCTTTCAATTCAATGTTCGTCTGTTTATTCTCCGGCGTCCAGTTTTTTTCGGTGCCGTGTTTTTCCCTCCACAGGTTTTCAAGATAGAGTTTCTGCAGCCTCGCGGATTCCGTTTCGAACGCATTATAGAGAGCGATATAATCCCGGTAGCAGTCACCGTACAGAGCAACCTGCTCCTCCGTGAACACTTCTCCCGCTTCTTTCCTCTCGTGCGCTGTTTTGATCACCTTTTCCGCCTGTCTGATGTGTTTCATGGCTTTGAAGCCGATGCTGTTCAGCCATCGTTCATACTGCCGTGTGCAATAGCCGACCGGTTCCGCCTCGATACCGTAAACCTCGCGGATAATATCGAGCCGGTTTTGCTGATCCACATAGGTAAATCTCCAGACGAATTCGATCTGCCCGATATCGCCGAACATTGCTCTTGTCCGGATTCTGTCCGAATCAAGGTGCGACGCATAATTGACGATCGCCGCCGTCTGCGCAAGCGTGGTATTCGTGTAAATACCGCTGTTCGCCGCCGAGATCAGCGCCGGGATCTGAGAAAGCTTTCCTTCGTTTTTCAGCTTCTTGAAAATTGCGACCATCATCCGGCGCTGTCTTGCGGTTCGCGAGCTGTCCAGTCCGTCCGCCCTGCGGCGAATCCGCAGATAGCCCATAACCGCATCGCCGTCAAGGTGATGCATGCCGGTGCCGTATGCCTTCAATCCGCTCATGGAAGGGAATCGCTGATCCACATCGTAATCGATCCCGCCGATCGCATCCACGATATCAATGACCGCCTGAAAGTCCAGGCCGTAATAATACGGAATCGAGATTCCTCCAAGCCACTGCTCCGCCGCGCGGGAGGTCAGCAGGAAACCATCCGCAAGGTCTTCCGCCTTTCCCGTCGTCCGGAATTTTCCGCCCAGTCCGACATTGAATACGCCGTTCAGCTTATAGAATCCCGAATACCCCGGTGCTTTTGAAAGCGTGTCACGCGGGAGTGTGATGAGGTCTACGGTATCCTGATCGAAATTGATGGCGATCACCATGATGGTATCCGTATGCGGCATGGATCCGCTCGTCGTGCGGCCGTCTTCGTATGCGTCGATCCCCATCAACAGGATATTCAGAATGCCCTTGTTTTCTATGCCTTCCGCGTCGGCAGACGGCTGCGGCGTCGGCTCCGATTGTGCTTCCGCGGGCGCCGGCGTCTCTTCGGCGGACGACGCTTTGTCCGGCTCCGTCGTTTCGATCGAGACCGGGAAGATCGGCGCCATCGGTGTTTTCTCCGGAACAGACGTTTCCGAAGAGTAGCGGAACATCGTCTCGGGCCGTTGTGTGATTTTGTGATAATACCATATGCCCAGGATCGACGCAACGCCGAGGACCAATACAATTGCACCGAGTACGATCCACAACGCTTTTCGGGATTTCTTTTTCTTGGTTTTTATCTCAGGTTTTTCCATATATTTCTCCGTATCTGTTATCTGATATGATTGATCTCAATTCTTTTCCGATATTATTGTATCACCGTACAGTCCCGAAAGCAAGGCGATAATTGTGAATTTCCTGTACACGCTTCCGGTTCAAAAGAATACCCGTTTTCGACGTTTACCGGCATCATACAGCAAATGAAAAAGCGCTCCCGAAGGAGCGCAGAACGTTTGATGCGTTTTTCGGACTGCATCGTGCTGCGGATCACGGTCGGCGCAATGAAAAAGCCTGTCGATTTCTCAACAGGCTCAGTGTTGCTTCGGGCTTAGACAAGCTCCAGAACGACCATCTCGGCTGCGTCGCCGCGGCGGGGTCCGAGCTTGGTGATGCGGGTGTAGCCGCCCTTCTTGCCTTCCTTGGCGCGTGCGTCGTACTTCGGCGCGATCTCACGGAACAGCTTCTCCACAACGGGATGACGGTTGTCCTTCGTGCGCTCTTTGTACTCGCTCTTGGTCTCGACCTTGCCGTCCTTCTCTTTTTTGGGTTCCGGAATGTCGTAGAGATACGCCATGATCTGACGGCGGGCATGCAGCTTGGAGGGACGATCCTGCTGCTTTTCTACCTTAACGATCTGGTCCTTCTCGTTGTACGTTTCCTTCTCGACGGTATCGCTGTTCTGATACTCGCTCACTGCGAGGGTGATGATCTTCTCGGCAATGCTGCGAATCTCCTTCGCGCGCGTTTCGGTCGTGATGATCTTGCCGTTCCAGAGAAGCGCCGTGG
>CAMPAN010000053.1 GCA_946631895.1 uncultured Clostridia bacterium | reverse complement strand
CGTAAAGTCCCACTGGAATTTCGGGTCCATGTCTTTTCTTGCCTGCATGTTCGTTCTCCTTTGTTTGATTTATACACAGTATAGCGCGTTTCGCACCCGTTGTCCACGGTTTAGGGCAATTTTTTCAGGGAATAGACCGTCGCTCTGCCGCGCTGCAGACATACGATCGGCAGGCCGTACTGCTTCAGCAGCCGGAGATCGTCGGAAACGCTTTTGCGTTCCGCGGGCATCCCGTGCGCATGCAGTTCGCAGAGGATCTCGCGCATCGAGATCGTCCGCCCGTTCTGCTGCGCCTGCTCCAGAATGTCCTTCACATACAGGATCTTCAGTTTTCCGTCCGTTGATTTTGCCATGCCGTCATCCTCCTTTCCGACTTTGCACACCGAGTATGCACTTCGATCTGTCCCATAAAACGGAAAGGAGAGGATGTTCAGAAACGCAAAAAGGTTTCTGAACATCCTCTCCTTGAATTTTCATCTTGCATCTGCCGTTATTCGTGCCGCAGGGCTTCGATCGGATCGAGGCGCGCCGCGCGGTAGGCGGGGATGGCGCCGAAGACCATGCCGATGACGAACGAGAACACAACCGTCGCGGCGATGATGTACCAGCTGATGAAGATCGGCACACCCGACATCTTCGAGATGCCGTAGGCAAGTCCGATGCCCACGAGTACGCCGAGAATGCCGCCGAGGCAGGTCAGAACGCCCGCTTCGATCAGAAACTGCGCCGAGATGCGGCGTCTGCGCGCGCCGAGCGCTTTTTTGAGACCGATCTCCGGCGTGCGTTCGGTGACCGACACAAGCATGATGTTCATGACGCCGATGCCGCCGACGACGAGTGAAATGCCCGCGACCAGGATCAGCTGGCGGTTCGTTGCGCTCGAAAGCTCCTGCAGATTCTTTGCCTGTTCCAGAAGGTCCTCGCTCTTATAGCGGACTTCGGGGTTTTCCTTTTGGATCGTGCCGTTCAGGATCTCCTCCGCTTTTCTGCCCGCCGCCGTCATGGAATCGGTGTCCACGGCGCGGATCACCAGCGAACGCGGTTCGTCATAGCGGAAGAGCACCGGCCATGTGGAGAACGGGATCAGCACCTTGCCGCCGCTCGAAGTGTTGTAGGTGAAGTATTCCTCCAACGTGGTCACCGTGGGGCGGAAGTCCGACGCGCGTGTGAATTCACCGATCACGACGTACGGCTCGCCGCAGATGTCGATGGTTTCACCGACCGGATTCGCACCGGAGAACAGCGTGGCAGAGACGGTCTCGTCGATCAGCGCGACCTTGCGGAACTGGTCGGTATCGCTGTCCGTGAACCCGCGTCCGGCGCGGATCGTAAACCCGTACACCGAAAGGAAGGTCCGGTCCACGCCGTAGATCGTGCCCGCGGACAGGCTTTTGCTGCCGCTCCGGATCTGTCCGTAGGCGTCGCGCTGCGCATAGAATGCGGCGGAAGCAACCTCTTTGACGTTCCGGATCTCATCGAGCGTGTCGCTGTCGAGCGGGGGAATGTATTCCGGCAGGGTCGACCATGCGCTTTCAAACGGATAATCGCCCTGATAGAGACGGACGGTCACGACGTTTGAGCCGGAGCCGACCAGGTTCTGTTTGATCTGCTCGTTCGTGCCCATGATCGTGGAGGAGATCGCAATGATGCTCGCAATGCCGATGATGATGCCGAGCATGGTGAGCGCGCTTCGCAGTTTGTGCGAACGGATGCCGTCAAAGGCTTCGCGGATATTTTCCAGCATCGCAGTCCCTCCTTACCATCCGCCGTAATAGACGCCGTCTTTGGCGTCCTCGACGGGACTGCCTTCCCTGCAGTTCTTGTCATACGGGAACGCGATGCGGTCCTCCGGCAGAATCGGACTGCCCAGAAGCTCCACGTAATCGTTCATGCGGCTGCCGGTCTTTACCACGCGCTTTTCGAGCACGCCGTCCTTTGCGGCGAACACGCAGGTTTCGCCGTCGATTTCCCGGAGAAACGCTTCGTGCAGATAGATCGTACCCTGCTCATAGAGCGAAGAGAAGTTCGAGAACTCGATGTATTCGCCGATGCCGGGCACAACGTCGCCGATGATGTCCAGCACCAGAAGGTAGCCGGAGGAGTTCGGGTTGCCGCTGCTCGAATAGTTCGTGGAGATCGGCATGGTCCCGATCTTCGCAACACGCGCGCGCACGTTCTGCTGCATCTGATACGAATAGCCGGTCAGCTCCGTGCCGACGGGGTAGTCGGAAAGCACGTCCTCGCCGATGATCGCGGAGATGTGCAGCCCGGTGCCGCCGCGGATCTCGATGAGCGTTGCGCCGGTTTCCGCCTGATCCGGTTCCGCAGTCTGCATCACGGTGCCGTTGACTTCGGAATAGAGGATGCCGTCAAGTCCGCTGCGCTGCGCCTTTTCAATGTCCAGCACCAGCTGGCGGTACTTGAGCTCGTCTTCACAGATGCCCTTTGCGATCTCGTTTGCGATCGCTTCGCGTTCCGCTCTCGACATGCCTCTGTGATACGGCGTCGGCTCTTCGCTCGGATCTGCGCTCGGATCCTCGGTCGGTTCCGCGGACGGATCCGGCGTCACGGTCGGCGTGGGGGTCGGTGTAGGCGTGGGCGTCGAGGTCGGCGTGGGGGTCGGCGTCGGAGTAGGCGTGGGGGTCGGCGTCGGAGTAGGCGTGGGCGTCGGCGTCGGGGTAGGTGTAGGAGTCGGGGTAGGCGTGGGCGTAGGCGGTTCCCAGACGGATGTGGTCAGAACGATCGCGCCGCTCGGATCGAAGCGCATCGCCGCCGCGAAGCGTTCCGCTTTCAGCAGCACGTACCAGTCGCGTCCGACTTCGATTGCCTTCTCGCGCTGCGCAAGCAGGAAATCGAACGGCACCTCCGTGCCGGAACCGTAGGCAAAGGTCAGCGGGTCGAACATGCTGCCGTTGCCGCTTTCGGGAGTCTCAAGATCTGCGGCGCCCGCATCGTTCTCGACCGTAACGGAGAACGTAAACGTTCCGTCCGGCTGCGCGGCGACAGAGATCTCCGCCTCCGGCTGCAGGATGCGCGCAAAGACGGCTTCTTCGCGTTCCGCCGCCGTATCGAGCAGGGTGCGGAAAAAGGCGTCGGTGACCGGGTCCTCCGCGCCGATCTCATACAGGAACGGATCGTCCTGCGTACCGGAGCCTTCAAGCGGCGTGACGAGATCGGCAGCGACACGGAACGAAAGCCGTGTTATTCTGCCGACAGCAGCACCGATGCTTCCGGTGTGCACGATCGGCGTCGGACGGGGCGTCGGCGTGAGGATCGGATCCTCATAGTCTTCCTGCGCATATTTCTTATACTCGGCGTACGCGGCGCGCAGCTTGTTTTCGAGCTTCACGAGGTCGAGCATGCTTTGTTCGTAGGAGAGGTTGGTGCGCGTTGCGTCATAGCGCAGCAGCGGATCGCCGATGGAAACGACGTCGCCGGGGCGCACCAGGATTTCGAGCACCGTGCGGTCGGGGTCCTTTGCAACGATCTGCGACGCATCCGAGGTCACGATGCCGTAAAGATACGTCTGGTTCGGCATATAGGACATCATCCACTGCATGGCGGGGTAGACCTCGCAGGGCGGGACCTTGCGGAATTTCAGATACGCAAAGACGCCGCCGCCCAGAAAACCGAGGCACAGGATGCAGATGAGAATGATCTTCAGCGCTTTTTTCATCGCGGACCTCCCTTGGAGAGCACGCCGTCATAGATGTGCATCATGTCGGACGCGCGCTCCGCCACCGCAAGCTCGTGCGTGATCATGATGATCGACATGCCGCGCTCGTGCAGCCGGTCAAAGATGTCCATAATCTGCTGACCGGACTTGGAATCCAGCGCGCCGGTGGGCTCGTCGGCAAGCAGCAGCTTCGGCTGCGTACAGATCGCCCGCGCGATCGCCACGCGCTGACACTGACCGCCGGAAAGCTGTGTGGGATAGAAGTCCATACGGTCCTTCAATCCGACCTCGGTAAGCGCTTCTTCCGCGCGTTCCCGCCGTTCGCGCTTCGGGACGTTTCCGTACATCAGCGGCAGTGCGACGTTCTCCCATGCCTTGCGGCGCTGCAGAAGGTGAAACGATTGGAATACAAAGCCGATCTTTTCGTTGCGGATCTTTGCCATCTGCGTGTCGGACGCGCGGGAATTGTCGACGTCCTCGAAATAATACGTGCCCCGGGTGGGCGTATCGAGATAGCCGAGGATGTTCATCAGCGTCGATTTGCCGGAACCGGACGGTCCCATGATCGCGTAGTATTCGCCGTCTTCCATGGAGAAATTGACGTCGTGCAGCACGGGGACCGGATGATCCGCCGTGCCGTATGTTTTTTCGATGTGTTCGAGACGGATCAGCATATCAGCCTCCGAAGTCCACGGTATCGACGAAGTCCTCTTCCGGCAGATCAAAGGCGGGCTCTTCGAACGATCCGGACATGCCGTTATCCGGCAGGAAAGAATCGCCGCCCTCGGGCATCGGCTGCTCGTTCGGATCGGTGAACGCCGTTTCCGTCGCGCGCATGCCGGCGTGGACGGTTTCATCCGGGAACGCGATGCGGTCCTTCGCCGTCAGACCGGACAGGATTTCATAGCTTTCGGTCATCTCATCGAAGGCGCCGATCTCGACGCGCCGCTTTTCGATGCGGTCGTTCGCGTTCGCTGCCCAGACGTAGTAATTGCCGTTTTCTTCGATCAGAAACGCCGCAGGCAGCATCAGCGCGGTGCTCTGTGTTTGCTCTGCGTTGAGGTCGATGATGACGTGCTGACCGATCATCAGTCCTTCGATGCTCTCCGGTTCCACGTAGAACGCGTACTTACTGGCGCGCTCGCCCATGCCGCCGTCGTAATAGATGCCGCTCTGGTCTTTTGCGACCGCGTCGGTGTCGACACGGTAGATCGTTCCGCGGAAGACGTCGTCGTTCACGCGCGAGCGGAGCAGGACCGGCATGCCGACATAGAGCGTGTAGACCGTCTGTTCGTTGACGGTACCCTTGACACAGAAATCGGATCCCGCGATGATGGTGATGTACGCGTTGCTGTCGTCGCCGCCGAAGCCGAACGGATCGTCGGAACCGGAATTGTCCCGCACGGAACGAACGGTGCCGGAAACGGGGGAGAAGACCTTGCTCGCGTCGATCAGCTTCTGCATTTCATCCGCCTTCTGCCGCTTATCCCTGAGGTCGAATTCCGCCTTGCGGATCTCGAGCTCCACGGTCTGGATCTCCAGCTCGATGGCGTAGCGGTCCTTTTCCTTGGCTTTCTTCAGCCGCTTTTCGAGCGATTCCAGCTGGTCCCGGTTGGTGCGGAGTCCGTTTTCCGCGCCGGTGATGTCGATCAGAATCTGCGTGTGCGAGAGCTTCAGATCGTCCACGTCGTAGCAGAACAGCGGATCGCCCTCGTTGACCTTGCTGCCGGCGGACACATAGCATTCCTTGACGGTCATGTTCGCGGAAGGATTGACCTCAATGACGTTCTTCGCTTCGACGACGCCGTTGTACTGCGCTTTCATGCCGACGCCGCCCATGCCGGTGACGGCCGCCACGGACTGTACGTACGCCGCGCTTTCCTCGCCGCCGAAGCTGTGCCGGTAGAACCAGTACGCGCCGCCGCCGAGCAGCAGAAGCACCAGAACGATCACGACGACCGTTATCCGACCCTTGCGTTTCTTCTTCATATCAACACCTCAATAAAACTCTCTCCTATCAATACCGCGCAGCGAACCGTTTCGTTGCAGAACAGGCAGACCCGCCCGGGAAATGCCGGAGCATCCGGCGCTTCGGCGGACCCTTTCAACGAAAAAAGCCCGATCAAAGGATCGGGACGGTGTTCTTTGACATGCCATCATGCAAGCTTTAGCACCTTACTGAGGCAGGTTGCTGTGCGGTCAAAGAGCTTGTCTCTCGCGCACTCTCGATGGCGATCCCGAGTATAGCACCGTTCATCGGAAAATGCAAACATTATATGAATTTTTTTTCGCGGATTTTACAGAGATAACGCCGAAAAACTATACATTTACGGCGCATATTCCTGTATACACCCTATGCAATAATATGCAGGATCAAGCCGATTATTCAGACTCTTCCGGGTGTTCTTCATCCACGGGCTCAAAGCGGTATTCCTGCATAGCGTCCGGGTATTTCTCCCGGTCCACCTGCGACAGAAACATCTCCTTCGGACGGATCCAGAGCGACCGGTCGCCGTACAGCTTGCGATAGACGACGTATTCCTCCTGCGTTTCGGAATGCTTTGCGACGTCCTCGACCAGGTACAGCCCGCCCTTGAAATGCCGGTAAACGTGATGCAGAAGCAGCTCGCGCGGTTTCGGCGGTTCTTCCGGCGTTCCGTTGAAGTAAGCGTCGTAGAGTTCCGACGCAAAGTCCAGCCGGTCGTACGGCACATAAAGCCGCACCCGTCCGACATTCACACCGACTTTTGCGATGATTCCCGCGCCGAGCATGCTTCGCTCCGTGCAGGGAATATCATTGTCCGCAAAAAGCTCCTTCAGCATTTCCGCCTGCATATAGGGGATCTCCGCGACGAGGCAGAAATCGCCGTTTTGCGGCGCGCGGAGCTTGCGACTGCGGCAGCGCGGACAGACCGGACCGTCGACGAGTTTCATACAGTTTTCACAGTACAGCTGCATATGCGTTCCCCCTTCTCAGAAGATCTTTTTGAGAGTGCCGAGGAGTCCGCGGAACAGCGACTTGCCGACCTCTCTGCCGATCGTGTTCATCGTCGAGTTCGCGACCTTGCCGAGGGCGGAGGAGGTCTTCTTTTTCCGATTCGCCTTCTTCTTCGCGGCTTCCTTTTCCGCCTTTTCCTTTGCCTTCGCTTCCTCTTTTTCGGCTTTTTCCTTCGCCTTGGCTTCTTCCTTCTCCTGCCGTTCGCGCTCCTTCGCTTCCGCTTCCTCGCGTTCGGCTTCCGCCTTCTGTTCGGCTTCCTCCTGCGCCTTGCCGGTCAGGATCTCGTACGCGGATTCGTTGTCGACCGCGTCGTCGTACTTGCCGTAAAGCGTGTCCGCCATGATCTCGCTCTTGCGGCGCTCGTCGTCGATCATGCCCATCATCGACTGCGGCGGCAGGATCGTGCAGCGCTCGACGATCGACGGACGCCCCTTCGCGTCTAAAAAGCTCACGAGCGCTTCGCCGGTACCGAGCTCGGAAAGAACCTCTTCGGTGTTGAAGTTCGGGTTCACGCGGAACGTCGCCGCGGCGGTCTTGATCGCCTTCTGCTCGGCGGGCGTGTAAGCGCGAAGCGCGTGCTGTACGCGGTTAGATAGCTGCGCGAGCACCGGATCCGGCAGATCGCTCGGCTGCTGCGAAATGAAATAGACGCCGACGCCCTTCGAGCGGATCAGCTTCACGACCTGCTCGACCTTGCTCTTCAGCGCGCGCTTCGCGTCGGAGAACAAAAGGTGCGCTTCGTCGAAGAAGAACACGAGCTTCGGCTTTTCAAGATCGCCGACCTCGGGAAGCTGTTCAAAAAGCTCGGCTAAAAGCCACAGCATGAAGGTCGAGTAGAGAAGCGGGCTCTGATAGAGCTTTGCGCAGTGGAACACGTTGATGTAGCCTCTGCCGTCCTCATCGACCTGCATCCAGTCATTGAGGTCGATCGCGGGTTCGCCGAAGAACAGGTTGCCGCCCGCGTCCTCGAGCTGCAGAAGCGCGCGCTGGATCGCGCCTGCGGATTGCTTACTGATATTGCCGTATTGGTGCAACAGATCCGCCGCGTGCTCGGTGACGTATGCGATCATCGCGCGAAGGTCCTTCAGATCAATGAGAAGCCATCCGTTGTCGTCCGCGACGCGGAACGCGATCGACAGCACGCCGGTCTGTACGTCACTTAGCCCCAGAAGCCGGGAAAGGAGCTCCGCGCCCATCTCGGAAACGGTCGTGCGCACGGGATGTCCGCCCTCGCCGTACACGTCCCAGAAGCGCACGGGATATCGCCGCATTTCAAATCCTTCGGGGTCGATGCCGATGCCCGTAAGCCGCGAAGCGATCTTGTCCGTCATCTCGCCGGGCTTGCAGCAGCCACTTAGATCTCCCTTGACGTCGGCCAGGAATACCGGAACGCCGAGGTCGGAGAACGATTCCGCCATGACCTTTAAGGTGATGGTCTTGCCCGTGCCGGTCGCCCCGGCGATCATGCCGTGGCGGTTCGCCATTTCGGGACGGATAAAGGCTTCGGTCTCGCCCTTGCCGACGAGGATTCTGTTGTCGATCAACATAGCTTGTTTGCCTCCGGACAATCCTGCATATTTTCAATCATATCATACCACATCTTTTCCGAATTGTCTACGAAAACCGCCGATCTGCCGGCGACGCCGCGAATTGTGAAAAAATTACAATAATTTTTACCGTCCGTTCTTTGCTATACTCAAAGGCGAAGAAACGGAGGACAGAACGATGGCGAAGCGAAAGACCTTTTATGTACCGGCGGCGATCTTTGAGGGCGGGCATTCCGCCTATGCCGTCGCGGTCTACGCTTACCTCTGCTTCTGCTGCGACAAAAGCGGCGTCTGTTTTCCGGGGATGGAAACCATCGCGGCGCATTGCGGACTGTCGCGCAATACCGTCAAAAAGGCGATCAACGAACTGGAATCCTGCGGACTTGTTCGCGCCGAAGCCACGCACCAGAAATCCAAAAACGGCAGGATGCGGCAAAGCGTCAACCGCTATTACATCCGCACCGATCTGTCACGAAATGACGGGATCCCCCTGCACGAGATGACCACACCCCCCTCACGGGATGACGGGGATCCCTGTCACGGCATGACC
>CAMPAN010000052.1 GCA_946631895.1 uncultured Clostridia bacterium | reverse complement strand
AGCAAAGCCTTTCAGCGGCGAACCCCGTCTGAAGACCAAGTACAGAGAAGAAGTCATCTCCGCACTGAATGAGAAGTTCCACTATGAGAACGTCATGATGATCCCGAAACTTGAGAAGATCATCATCAACATGGGTCTCGGTTCCGAAAAGGACAACCCGAAGGGCATCGAAAAGGCAGTTGCGGAGCTTTCCGCGATCGCCGGCCAGAAGGCAGTCGTCACCAAGGCGAAGAAGTCCGTCGCGAACTTCAAAGTCCGTGAAGGCATGAACATCGGCGCAAAGGTCACCCTGCGCGGCGATCGGATGTACTACTTCGCAGACAAGCTGATGAACATCGTTCTGCCCCGCGTCCGCGACTTCCGCGGTGTGTCCGACACGTCATTCGACGGTCGCGGCAACTACGCAATGGGCGTCCGCGAACAGCTGATCTTCCCCGAGATCAACTATGACGACGTCGACAAGGTCCGCGGTATGAACATCGTGTTCGTTACCAGCGCAAAGACCGATGAAGAAGCGCGCGAGCTGCTTGCTCTCCTCGGTATGCCGTTCGTTCAGGACTAAGAAGGAGGAACCACTATGGCAAAGACATCCATGAAGCTGAAGCAGCAGAGAACCCCCAAGTTCTCCACCCGCGCTTACACCCGTTGCCGTATCTGCGGTCGTCCGCATGCGGTCCTTCGCAAGTACGGCATCTGCCGCGTATGCTTCCGTGAAGAAGCGTACAAGGGCAACATCCCCGGCGTCCGCAAGGCAAGCTGGTAATCAGGAGGAAAGAACCATGACAGATACTATTGCAGATATGCTTACCAGAATCCGCAACGCACTGGTCGCGAAGCACGAGACGGTCGACGTCCCCGCTTCCTCGATCAAAAAGGCGATCGCGGAGATCCTTGTGGAAGAGGGCTACATCAAGAGCTACGAGCTCGTTGAGGACGGCATTGTGAAGACCATCCGCATCAAGCTCAAGTACGGCCCCAACAAGCAGCGCGTCATCGTCGGCATCAAGCGCATCTCCCGTCCGGGTCTTCGCGTTTATGCCCGCAAGGACGAGATCCCGAAGGTCCTCGGCGGCCTCGGCATCGCGATCCTGTCCACTTCTCGCGGCGTGATGACCGACCGTGAGGCAAGAAAGCTCGGCGTCGGCGGCGAAGTGCTCGCATACGTCTGGTAATACAACAGGAGGAAAAACAATGTCTCGAATCGGAAAACTTCCGGTACACATCGTGTCCGGAGTGACAATCACGGTTGACGAACACAATGTCGTGACCGTGAAAGGCCCCAAGGGCGAGCTCACGCAGCGTGTTTCGCCCGAGATGATCCTGGAGCAGGAAAACGGTGTTCTCACCGTAAAGCGTCCCAGCGACGACAAGCAGCACCGCGCACTGCACGGACTGACCCGCTCGCTCATCAACAACATGGTCGTCGGCGTATCCACCGGCTTTGAGAAGAAGCTCGAGATCGTCGGTACCGGTTACAGAGCGCAGATGGACGGCAAAGACCTCGTTCTGAACGTCGGTTACAGCCATCCGGTCAGATTCCCGAAGATGGACGGTATTGAATACGAAACGCCCGCACCCACCAAGATCACGGTGAAGGGCATCGACAAGCAGAAGGTCGGCCAGATCGCAGCAGATATTCGCAAGACGCGTGCGCCGGAACCCTACAAGGGCAAGGGCATCCGTTACGAGGGCGAATTCGTCCGCCGCAAGGAAGGCAAGACCGGCAAGTAAGGTAGAAAGGAGTAACATAGAATGTTTTCTAAGATCGATAAGAATTCTGTTCGCAAGGCGCGTCATCACCGTCAGCGCAGGAATCTGAACGGCACGTGCGAACGTCCGAGACTCAACGTCTATCGCAGCACGAACCACATCTATGCGCAGATCATCAATGACGTCGACGGTAACACTCTGGTTGCTGCTTCTACGCTTGATGCAGAGATCAAAGGTCAGCTCGAAGGCAAGGACAAGAAGGAAGCTGCGAAGCTCGTCGGAAAGCTCGTCGGAGAGCGCGCGCTCGAGAAGGGCGTGAAGAAGGTCGTTTTCGACCGCGGCGGTTACCTGTACACCGGTCGCGTTGCGGCGCTTGCCGAGGGCGCGAGAGAAGCCGGTCTGGACTTCTAAGGGAGGAAACGAAATGAGAAACGACAGAGATAGAAAATTCGAGAAGGAAGTTCCCGAATTCAAAGAAAGACTCGTAGCGATCAACCGCGTTGCGAAGGTCGTCAAGGGCGGTAAGAACTTCCGCTTCACGGCGCTGATGGTTGTCGGCAACGAGAACGGCAAGGTCGGCGTAGGTCTCGGCAAGGCTGTTGAAATCCCCGAGGCGGTCCGCAAGGGCGTCGAGGATGCAAAGCGCCACATGATCGAGGTTCCGGTCGTCGGCACGACGATCCCGCATCAGGTGGAAGGCAAGTACGGCAAGGGCCACGTTCGTCTGCTCCCCGCTGAAGAAGGTACCGGCGTTATCGCGGGCGGTCCCGCGCGTGCAGTCCTCGAGGCTGCAGGCATCCGTGACATCCGCACGAAGTCCTACGGCTCCAACAACCCGTCGAACTGCGTCAAGGCGACGCTCAACGGACTTGCTCAGCTCCGTACCGCAGAACAGATCGCAGCGCTCCGCGGCAAGACCGTGGACGAGATCCTGAACTGAGGAGGACAAAGCAATGTTGAAAGTTACTTTGGTCAAGAGCCCGATTTCCAGCCTGCGCGATCAGCAGGACACGGTCAAGGCGCTCGGTCTCAAGAAGCTCAACAGCAGCGTCGTGAAACCGGACAACGCCTGCATCCGCGGTCAGATCTTCAAGGTAAAGCACCTTGTCAAGGTCGAAGAAGTCGAAGAAGCATAAGAGGAGGGTCAACGTATGAAGATCCATGATTTGAGACCGGCAGAAGGCGCCAAGCAGAGCCCCAAGCGTGTGGGCCGCGGCACGGGTTCCGGTATCGGCAAGACCTCCGCAAAAGGTAATAAGGGTCAGAAAGCCCGCAGCGGCGCAAAGAAGAACGGATTTGAAGGCGGTCAGATGCCTCTGGCGCGTCGTCTCCCGAAGCGCGGCTTCTACAATCATTTTGCGAAGGAATACACCATCATCAACATTTCCGACCTGAATGGGTTGGAGAACGGCACCGAGGTTACCGGTGAGCTTCTGAAGGAACTCGGGATCATCGGCAAGCTCGAAAAGGACGGCCTGAAGGTTCTGGGCAACGGTGAGCTTTCTAAGCAGCTTACCGTCAAGGCTGCGAAGTTCTCAAAATCCGCGGAGGAAGCCATTCGGAACGCAGGCGGAAACGTTGAGGTGATCTGATGTTCAGCACATTCATCAACGCGTTCAAGATCAAAGACCTCCGGAAGAAGATCCTCTATACGGTCCTTCTCATCGTGGTCTACCGTCTTGGCAGTGCGATCCCGATCCCGGGCGTCAACCTGATCGGCTGGCAGAAAGCAACCGAAACGCTGACTGCAATGACCGACTTCATGAGCCTCATGTCGGGTTCCGCATTCTCGCAGTTCACGATCTTTGCAATGGGTATTTCGCCTTACATCACGGCGTCCATTATCCTGCAGCTCCTCACCATTGCGATTCCCGCTCTCGAGCGGATGAGCAAGGAAGAAGACGGTCGTGAAAAGATCGAGCGCATCACGCGTTATGCGGGCGTCGGTCTCGCGGTCGTTCAGGCGATCGGTATCGTCATGTCCTACAACAGCGTGCTGTCCGGCGGTGATTACATCGTTTCGAAAGACGGCGGTCTGTTCGCTCTGAGACTTGCGATCATCGCGATCTGCGCGGCGGCAGGTACCGCATTCCTGATGTGGCTCGGCGAGCGCATCACCGAGAAGGGCATCGGAAACGGCATTTCCATGCTGATCTTTGCCTCTATCGTATCCCGCATTCCCGATTACATCGGAAGACTGGTTGATCCGATCATCCATATCGGCGGCGTAATGCCCTGGGTCACCCTGTTCATTACGATCATCGTTATTCTTGTGCTCATCGCGTTTGTCGTGTACATCGACAAGGCGATCCGCAAGATCCCCGTACAGTATGCGAAGCGCGTTGTCGGTCGCAAGATGTACGGCGGTCAGAACACGCATCTGCCGATGAAGGCAAATGCAAACGGCGTTCTGCCTCTGATCTTCGCCATGACGATCATGCAGTTCCCCGAAATGATTCTGCAGTTCGTTCGCGACGGCGGCGGATTCAAGAACTTATGGTACCGTTGGATGGTTTCCACCCCCAGAGTCTGGAACGGCGTCGGATATCAGCAGACGAGCATTCTGGATAAGAATGTTGCGTATCACGGCATTCAGTATGCACCGTTTGTATACTACATTGTCTACTTCCTGCTGATCCTCGCATTCGGTTACTTCTACACCTCGATCACGTTCAACCCGGTCGAAATGTCGAAGAATCTGCAGCAAAACGGCGGCTTCATTCCGGGCATCCGTCCGGGCAAGCCCACCGGCGAGTATCTCGGCAAGATCTCGAACCGCCTGACGCTGTTCGGATCCCTGTTCCTCGCAGTCATTGCGATCGTCCCGACGATCATCATGAACATTCTGGGCGTACCCAATATGTTCGGTGCAACTTCCGTATTGATTATGGTCAGCGTTGCGCTTGAGACGACGGAACAGCTCGAATCCCAGATGCTCATGCGTCACTACAAGGGATTCCTGAACTAACCGATATGAAACTGATCTTCTTGGGCCCGCCGGGTGCGGGCAAAGGCACACAGGCTGAGCGCATTGCGGAGCGATTTGAAATCGCGCATCTTTCCACCGGCGATATGCTTCGGGCGGAGATCCGCAATGCCACTCCGCTGGGTGCGGCGGCAAAGGCGTACATCGACCGCGGCGAGCTTGTTCCGGACAGCGTCATCATCGACATGGTCCGCGAGCGAATCACGCGGGACGACTGTAAGAACGGCTTCCTTTTAGACGGTTTTCCGAGAACGGTCGTACAGGCCGAAGCGCTTGCGGAATTCACCGACGTTGACTATGCGGTCAACATCGACGTTCCGAGCGAGCGGCTGGTCGCCCGCATCTCCGGGCGCAGAATGTGCCCCGACTGCGGCGCCGCGTATCATGTTTCCATGTATGCGGAACCGACCTGCAGGAAGTGCGGCGCAACACTGTATCAGCGCGACGACGACCGTGAGGAAACGGTCAAGAACCGTCTGAAGGTCTACACGGAAAAGACAGCGCCCCTGATCGCTTTCTACGAGGCGGCAGGCAAGCTGGTCACCGTTGACGGCGATCAGGCCGTCGATGCGGTGACGGAGAGCATTTTGAAAGGGCTCGGCGCATGATCACGATCAAGTCTGCGCAGGACATCGAACGAATGAAAGCGGCCGGCAAGGTCGTGGAGGACACCCTGAAGCTCCTGGAAAAGAGCGTACGGGTCGGCATCACCACGGCGGAGCTGGACCGGATCGCGGATGAATTCATCCGCAGCCAGGGCGCGTATCCGACGTTCCTGAAGTACAACGGATATCCGAAGAGCGTCTGCATTTCGGTCAACGAGGAAGTCGTACACGGCATCCCGGGGAAGCGGAAGCTCAAGGACGGCGACATCGTCAGCTGTGACGTCGGCGCCACGCTGAACGGATTCGTCGGAGACGCGGCAAGGACGTTCCTGATCGGAAACGTCGATCCGGCAACGCAGGACCTTGTTCGGGTCACGCGGGAATGCTTCTTTGAAGGATTGAAGTTCTGCCATGCCGGGTATCGCATTTCGGACATCTCGAAAGCGATCCAGAAGCACGCGGAGTCCCACGGTTACGGGGTCGTCCGCGAGCTGGTCGGGCACGGGGTGGGGCGTGTGCTCCACGAGGACCCGGAGGTCCCGAACTTTTACTCGCCGAGATCGCGGCAGCGGTTGGAAGCGGGCATGACCATCGCGATTGAACCGATGATCAATCTCGGTACGGC
This sequence comes from uncultured Clostridia bacterium, assembly GCA_946631895.1. GTDB lineage: Bacteria > Bacillota > Clostridia > Christensenellales > CAG-138 > UBA3792. The sequence continues at coordinate 3,138 of CAMPAN010000052.1, read as the reverse complement.
GAAGGTCTGGCAGCTTGAAGACGGCTGGACGGTGGTCTCGCAGGACGGGAAGCCTTCGGCACACTACGAGAACTCCGTAGCGATCACCGACGGCGATCCGATCCTTCTGACCTGCTCGGAGGCGGTTGAATGATGTACGAACCGCTTGAACCGGGCGAGATCGTTCGCTCGTGCGCAGGGCGGGATCGCGGACGCGCATTCGTGATCCTCAAGTTGATCGACGAAGACTACGTTCTGCTCGTCGATGGGCGGCTTCGGACGCTGGAGCGTCCCAAGAAAAAGAAGCGCCGGCACCTTTTGAAGGCTTCCGAAACGCGGATGGAGCTTGCGGGACATCTCGTGAATGCGGATTTCCGAAAGTTCCTCGCCGCGCAAGGGTTCCAAAACGACCGAACAGAGTAAGGAGGGATATCGTTGTCCAAACAGGATGTCATTGAAGTGGAAGGCATCGTGACCGAAGCGTATCCGAACGCAATGTTCGAGGTCAAGCTTCCGAACGATCACAAGATCCTCGCGACCATCTCTGGCAAGCTGCGCATGAACTACATCCGCATCCTTCCCGGAGACAAGGTCACCGTCGAGCTTTCGATGTATGATTTGACCCGCGGCCGCATCACGTGGCGCGCAAAGAACTGAGAAGTCAGGAAATGATTTATTAAGGAGAAAAACTATGAAAGTCAGACCGTCTGTGAAACCCATTTGCGAGAAGTGCAAGATCATCAAGCGCAAGGGCCGCGTTATGATCATCTGCGAGAACCCGAAGCACAAGCAAAAGCAGGGCTGATCCCCACAGGGAATAAACTTGCGGGGCGGCTGGCACAGATGTGCAACCCGCAAGCCAATATAGATCCAATTTTCTAAAATTTTTACGGAGGTAGAGAAACGATATGGCACGTATTGCTGGCGTAGACCTTCCGAGAGATAAGCGAGTCGAGATCGGCTTGACCTATATCTACGGGATCGGTCAGACAACCGCTTCCAAGATCCTCGCAGAGACCGGCATTGATCCGGACACCCGCGTCCGCGATCTGGAAGAGAACGATGTCAACAAGATCAGAGATTATATCGACCACAACCTCAAGGTTGAGGGCGATTTGAGACGTGAAACCTCGATGAACATCAAGCGGCTGGTGGAGATCGGCTGCTATCGCGGGGTTCGTCACCGCAAGGGACTGCCCGTTCGCGGACAGTCCACGAAGCAGAACGCTCGTACCCGCAAGGGTCCGAAACGTACGCAGGGCGGCAAGAAGAAGTAAGGAGGAGCTTATAAATGGCAGGTAAAGCTAAGGTTAAGAAAGCTGTAACGCGTAAGCGTCGCGAGAAAAAGAATATCGAGCGCGGTGCAGCGCACATTCGTTCCTCTTTCAACAACACGCTGGTGACCATCACCGACACGCAGGGCAACGCGATTTCGTGGTCCAGCGCAGGTTCCCACGGCTTCCGCGGTTCCCGCAAATCCACGCCGTTCGCCGCGCAGGTCGCATCCGAAGCTGCGGCAGTTGCAGCCATGGAGCATGGTCTCAAGACGGTTGAAGTTTATGTAAAGGGCCCCGGTTCCGGCCGTGAGTCCGCGATTCGCGCACTCCAGTCCGCAGGTCTGCAGATCGTCTCCATCAAGGACGTGACGCCGATCCCGCATAACGGCTGCCGTCCGCCGAAGCGCAGAAGAGTGTAAGGGAGGATTCCAAAATGGCAAGATATACAGGTTCTGTTTGCAGACAGTGCCGCAGAGAAGGCACCAAGCTGTTTCTGAAGGGCGACAAGTGCTACACCGATAAGTGCCCGATGACCCTTCGCCATACCCCTCCGGGAATGCACGGCCAGGGCAGAAAGAAGCAGTCCGAGTACGGTCTGCAGCTTCGTGAAAAGCAGAAGGTCCGCCGCGCATACGGCATCCTTGAGTCCCAGTTCCGCAAGTATTACGACATGGCGTCCAACATGAAGGGCGTTACCGGTGAGAACATGCTGTCTCTCATCGAGCGTCGTCTCGACAACGTCGCATACCGGCTGAACTTCGGCGAGTCCCGCCCGATGGCGCGTCAGATGGTCACCCACGGTCACGTTCTCGTGAACGGCAAGAAGGTCGACATCGCGTCCTATCAGGTCAAGGTCGGCGACGAGATCACGATCCGTGAAAAGAGCCGTGAGATCCCGTTCTTCAAGACGCTGCGTGAAGAAGGCGCAAAGCGCACGATCCCGCAGTGGCTGGAGCTCGATGCGGAGAACCTCAAGGGCCGCGTCGTTGCGCTTCCGAAGCGTGAGGATATCGACCTGACGATCGAAGAGCACAACATCGTCGAGTTCTACTCGAGATAAGACATTCAGGCGAACCGTAACGACATCACCGAAGGAGGGTATCATACATGATAGAAATGGAAAAGCCCAGACTCGAATGCGTCGAAAGCACAGCGAACTACGGCAAGTTCGTCGTAGAACCGCTTGAGCGCGGATTCGGAACCACCCTGGGAAACTCGATGCGTCGAGTTTTGTTAAGCAGTCTTCCCGGTGTTGCTGCAACGTCCATTCGCATTGACGGAGTCCTGCATGAGTTCTCGACGATCGAAGGCGTCAAGGAAGACGTCACTGAGATCATCCTGAATCTCAAGCAGCTCATCTGCAAGCTGCATTCCGAGGAACCGAAAAAGGTCATCATCGACGCGCTCGGTCCCTGCGAGGTCAAGGCGGGCGACATCCTTCCGGATGCCGAAGTCGAGATCATCAATCCGGATCTGCACCTTGCGACGATCGACGCGAACGGTCGTCTCCACATGGAGATCATGCTGGATCACGGCAGAGGATACGTCGTATCCGATCGTAACAAGCGGCCCGATATGCCGATCGGCGAGATCGCGGTCGACTCCATCTATACCCCGATCACGAAGGTCAACTTCACGGTGGAAAACACGCGTGTCGGTCAGATCACGGACTTTGACAAGCTGACGCTTGAACTGTGGACCGACGGCAGCATCCAGCCGGAAGAAGCGGCCTCGCTCGCAGCAAAGATTTTGACCGAGCACCTGCTCCTGTTCATCAATCTGACGGATCATGTGCAGGATGTCGAGATCCTGAAGGAGAAGGACGATAAGAAGAAGGAAAAGATCCTTGAGATGAACATCGAAGATCTCGACCTTTCCGTCC
>CAMPAN010000051.1 GCA_946631895.1 uncultured Clostridia bacterium | reverse complement strand
TGAAACCGAGGTGCGTAATCGTCTTGCTTGCGGCGTTCGTCGCGTCCACAGCGCCTTCGTCGATCGCGAACGTCCAGCGGTTGTAGCTTGCCGTGTCGGTCTTGTAGCTGTACAGATACCCGCCGCGGCTTGCAAGATACGTGCCGGTCGCGACGTTCTGCACGGTGAACTTGTCACCTGCTGCAGCGATCGTGAAGACGTAGTCGTTCGCCACGTTTGCCAGCGTTTCGCCGTTCAGCGCCATGCCGGTCGCACTGAACGCGGCAGCGCCGCCCGCCGTTGCGGTCTCGAGCTTCTTGGTGCCCGCAACACCCTTGAGGACGGTCATCGCGTCGGTCTTGCCGAACGTGATGACGTAGCTGCCTTCCCAGCTATCCGGCGCTTCGGTCACAAGCTCGAAGGCGGCAGCGGAGGTCTCGGTGTGGGAGAACAGCGCCTTCAATGTGATGTCCGCGGTCGCGCTGTAGCTGCCGGTCAGAACCTCAGGCAGCGTTGCGACATTGTCAACGTCCTCCGTGACCCAGCCGAGGAAGGTGTATCCTGCGGGCGCGGTGACGGTCGGAAGCGTGATGGACGCGCCTGCCTGGCAGTTCATCGCTGCGGGCGCCGTGACGCCTGCGGGCACGGAGAAGGTCACTGTGTAGCCCAGAGCATCGGTGTAGTTATCCACGAAGGAGTAGCCGCAGACGGTGCAGGTGTGCGTCGTGTAGCCCTGTGCGGTCTGCGTCGGCGCGGTCACGACGTCGTTGTAGGTGCAGTTTTCGGTGACGACGTCGCCGCACTCCGAGCAGGAATGGCTGTGCGTGCCGTCGTTGTTCGAGGTCCAATCGCCGTAGGTGTGCGTATGCGGCGCGACCGGGCTGGTGGTGTAGTAGGTCAGGTCGCCGCCGTTCTCTCTCCAGAAGCGGACGTTCTTTGCGGCAGACGCGCCGCTCGATGTGCTGCCGGACCAGAAGTACCCGCTGCCGGAGCTGAAGCCGAGGAGCGGATAGCTGCCGTTGTTGGCGTGAGTCGCGCTGCTGGCGCTGTCCAGCGTGCCGGGCGTCCAGTCGCAGTTGCCGGACGTATAGCTCGTGTAACCCGCCAGATACGAGGAGGAGTCCTCGCCGACGTACGCGTTGGTCGACGCGCTCTGGATGGAATAGTAATTGCCGTGCTTCGCGAGCTTAAAGATGTAGCTGTTCGCGACGTTGCTGAGGACAGAGCCCGAAAGCGAAACGCCTGCGTTCGCATAGGTGGTTGCGTTGGCGGCGCTTTCGATCTGCGCGCCATTTGACCTCGGCGTGACGCCCGTCATCACGTACATGCCTGTATCGGTGCCGTAGGTGATGACGTAGTTGCCGGTCCAGTCGGTCGGCGCGTTGGAAACCAGCTCATAGCCGACATCTCCTGCGCCCTCTTCCACGCGGGTATAGAGCGCGTACAGCGTCGTGTTCGCGGTGACGGTGTAGCTTGCGCCGGGTGCAAGGAAACCGGGCTTCAGCGTCGTTTCGTTCGGAACCTCCGTGTCCGTCCAGCCGGAGAACGTCCAGCCCTCCGCGTTGACGCTGACGGAGCCCGGCAGCGTGATCGCGTCGCCGTCATAGGCGGTCTGACTGCCTTCGCTGCTGCCGACGGCGACGAAGTTCACGGTATAGCTGGGCTTTGCCGCAAAGATGACTCTGATCGTGCAGTCACTTTCCGGCGTGACGGTGATGATATTTCCGCTGACCGTCGCGGTCGCGGTGCCGCTTATGACCTCATAGCCGGAGACGTAGTAGCCGGTTGCGGGCGTTGCGGTGATCTTGATGCCGTCAACGGAGACCGTGCCCCACGCCTCGTTGTTCGAGATCGCGGTGACCGTATACGGGGAAGCGAGCTTGATGCCGATGTATTTCAGGCTGGAGCTTGCGCCGGACGGCGGATTGTAGACGCCGTTGACCGGTTTGACCGTGATCGCGCCTCCGCCCTTGATCGAGCAGCTGCTGCCGGTAAAGATGACCGGTCCCAGAAGACTCCACGGATTTTCGACGTTGTTGTACTGGGTCGGATCGTAGCCGTCCTGCACCTTGAAGCCGTAGATGCCGTTATACTGGTTCTGCGCGGCGTTGGCGGTCACTGCGACGCGGAAGTCGCGAACCAGATCCGCGCAGCTCACGCCGGTCGCGCTTGTGATCGCGGACGTTGCGCTTGAGGAATACTTGCTCGAGATCTGCTTATAGATCGTGTTGCCGAAGCGCGTAAAGAGGTACTGGGCAAAGAAGGAGACCTGCGAGTACAGCGCAAGGATCGCGTTGTTGTCAAGATTGTTGTCCCAGTTGTACATCGAAAAGCCCGTGTGGAGGCTGTTCGCGGAATCATACATGAACTCTTTCGGCGGATTCAGCCAGTCGTTGTTGTCGGAATAGTAATATTCCTCCCAGGACTGGATGCGGCCCACGACCGAGCTGCCGGGATAGCAGATCTCTTCCGCCGCGGCGGAGAAGCACTCGTTGAGCCAGGTGCTCATGCTGCTGGTGTTGGAATAATTGATCAGATGCTGATACTCGTGCACCATGGTGTTGTAGGTATCGTCCATCCGCTTGTATTCGGTACCGGCGGAATTCTTGTAGTAAACGCCCGGGTAGGTGTCGATGTTCAGAATCGGGAGACCGTTGTTGGAGATGTCCACCTGATAGAAGAAGCCGGCAACATAGCCCTGACCGGGCTGCCATCCGTCGTTGATGTTGTAATACAGCATGTGCAGCTTGCCGTCGCCGGAGGAGCCGTTGGTGTGGTTGCCGAAGGAGGACTGCATGAGATCGAACTTGGAGTCGAACTCCTGCGCTGCGAGCTGCGCATAGGAGGAATCGATCTCGTCCAAAGGATAGGTATTGTTCGAGGAGGAGACCGGCGTCCAGATGTAGCAGTGCTGACCCACGTAAAGGCATTCAAACGACACGCTGGAGCTGCCGGTCGGAGAATACTGCTGCAGGATCTTGAAGGTCTTTGTGTCGCCGACGCTGTAGGACGCCTTGACCGGATCCTGCGGCGTGACCGACTGTACTTCGGACTGCGCCTGCGTCTTCAATGCAGAGTCGATGTCGATCTTGTACATCGGCTTTTCCGGATTCATCGTGCTCTGGATCGGGAACGTGCTGGCGTTCGGCTCGATGGTCGTCTCAATGAGCCCGGTCATCGTGCCGGTGGAGTAGGACGTGGAGGACGACGTCGCGGGGTTGTAGATCACGACGTAATCGCCCTCATAGCCGCCGGTCGCGTCGGTGTCGATGATGATGGAGTTCTGAATTGTCCTGTCGTTTGTCGTTCCGTTCGTATCCGCCGATGCGGACGCCGGTACCGACGTGATCGCAAGGCAAAGAACAAGCAGAACTGCAAGGAACGGTCTGAGTACTTTCATGAATTTCTCCTTTCCGGATTTTCGTGCTGCCCTCAACCAGTATGCCGAGAGCCAACATTGATATATTAACAAATTATGACGTTCTTGTCTATATTTATCCAGAAAAATGTATTTGAATTCGTCATCCGGCCCGTCCTCCGCTTTTTCGCGCTTATCCGGCAGTCAGGAAAAAGAACACGGCAAAAACCGTGTTCTTTTCGTATAGCGTCTTATTTGTGCGTGTTCAGGCGGTTCGTCAGAAGCCGAGCAGCGTCTTGTATTCCGGCACGTCGACGTACGCCGGTTCAAAATCCGACTTGTGCATCGTAAACGTCACAGAATCGCCGCGCCACGAAATCGTCACCTCGAACGTGTCCGGCAGCGTGCAGTATGCAGGACAGTAGAGCCAGAACCCGTTCAGCTTGCCTCCGTTTTTCGAACCGCCGTCGAAATTGTCCGGCGATTGCACATAGCACGTCTCATTGACAAGCTTCGTACCGTTTACGGTCACGACCGGCTGGTTTCTGCGTCCGAGCTGCGCGTCCTTAACGGGCTCGTCCGTTTCGAGAATGACGGCAAGCTGTCCCGCCGCGCTCTTGTTCAGATAGATCATTTCCTTGACCTTGAACGCGCCGCAGCTCGCTTCAGGCTTCGCCAGATAATCGTTCTGATGGTACTGTGCGGCAAGCTCCATGCTCTCCTTTCGCCATGCAAGGTACTCCGCTTCATCCTTCGGCGCGGTCACCTGCTTCGTCTTCCAGTTCACGCGGAATATGGTCCATTCAAACCCGATCAGCGATTCGTCCGGCATGTCGTCGCCGTAAGGATAATACGCATAATAGATGCCGTATCCGACGCCGTTTTCGTCCTCGGATCCGCTGACGAATTCGATGTTGCTCAGCATGCCGTCGACGGTCATGAAGATGCCGTCGTCATACGTATCGTAGGCGCCGCCGAGCGGATTGTTCGGATCGGAACGGTATTCCATGTCATTGTGCATGACCGCGTACAGGAAATGATCCTTCAGCGCGATCTCGTCGATCACCTCGCCGCGCATCGAAGCGTTGACCGGGATCGTGTCCTCGGGGACGCCTGACAGCACCTCGTTGATCCCCTCCAATAGATCGAGCTTTTCCGCACGCAGCGCTTCGTACGCCTCGCGGCTGAAATCGTAGAACAGGGAGAACGGCTCGCCGTTCAGCGTTCCGGTGATCTCGAAGGTCGTTCCGGGCAGCAGCGGATTGCCGGAAAGCGCAAAGCACGGGAAAACGCCGTCGCCCTTTTCGGGTAACCATTCCTCCGCATGGAACGGCTCCGGCGTGGCGCGATATCCGCCGTTGCGCTCCGCAACGATATCCGAAACCGTGCGGATCGGCTCTCCGCCGTTGACGGAGAGACGCAGGTTTTCGAGCGCGTACGGCTGCGGCTGCGCTGCGTTGACATAGAGGAGCGCCGTGAAATTGCCGTCTCCGGTATAGTCCGGACCGTAGTTCGGAAGCAGGCTACAGAGCCGGATCGTAAACTCCCCGACCTTTTGGGAAACGTCGAGGTTCGTGATCTCTTCGGGCTGCCAATCGCCGGTTTCGTTCGTGTTGAACTCCGCCATGATGACGTACGGCGTGGGCTGTGCAAAGTCCGCCGTTTCCGCGGCGTCCGTCGATCCGTTGACGATCGACTGATAATTCGCGATCGTCTTCTGCGCGTCGTCGCGGACCTCCTGCATGCGGGAGATCGCAACCGCAAACGCGGTGCCGACGGTCAGAAGCGTGATCAGGGCTGCAATCAGGATGATCATCTGTTTTCTGCTGAACCTGCAGCCGACGGCGGGCTTCACGCTGTCCACCGGCAGTGCGGCGAGCGCGTCCTCCATCCGCGTGCGGTAGCCTTCCGGCACCCGCGGCAGAACAGATGCAAAGGAATTTTGTTTCTGGTTATTCTGCATGGGAAACCTCCTCGACGGTTAAGATCTGCCGCATGCTCTTTCTTGCGCGGGATAGACGGCTTTTCACCGTGCCCTCCGGCTCATTCAGGAACGCGGCGATTTCGGGGATGCTGTAGCCTTCGGTATAGTACAGCGTGATACAGAGACGGCTCTCGGGAGAAAGCCGGGAAAACGCGGTCTTGAGGTCGAGCGCATCGAACGGTTCCTCGCCGTTCTCCGGCATGTCCTCCAAAGGAATGACGCGCTTCTTCTGGCGCAGGATGACATAGCATTCGTTTTTCAGGATCCTGAGAAGCCACGGGCGGAATTTGTCCCGGTCCCTGAGCCTGTCCAGCGAAACGTACGCCTGCTCCATTGCGTTCTGCGCGGCGTCCTGCGCATCGGCGTCGTTATTGAGAAGCGTGTACGCGACGCGGTACATGGTGTCCAGAAGCGGACGTACCTGCTGCGTAAACCACCGCTTGTCCTTCATTGTGTGCATGATTCGTCTCCTTTCGTTTCCGCCGCCGGCAGCGGGAACCGTTGTTCGATCGTACACCTTATAGACGCGCGGGAGCGCGGAAAGGTTGCATGCAAAATGAAAGGAACGCGATATTTCGTGTTCCTTCGTGCTTCGGAAAGATCCTTTTCCGCTTTGCGGCTCAGGATGACACGCGGCTTTACCGTCCTGTTCGTGATCGCCGTGCGTCCGCGTATTTCAGCCCGCGGGTTTGCAGAGACCGTTGTTGTCGACGGTATGTTCGCCTTCCGGCAGAAGCTCCGGGATCGTGACGAAGCGGTAGCCCTCGCTCTGCGCCTTCTCGATGAGCTGCGGAAGATAGGTTTCGATCCCGTTGCCGTTGTTGTGCGACAGGATGATGCTGCCCGCGGCGAGCTTCGGCAGCACGGCGTTCAGGATCGTTTCGGGGCTTCTGCCCTCCTTCCAGTCGACCGTGTCGATGTTCCACTGCACGATCTCGTAGCCCATGTCGCGCACGGTGGAAACCACGGTATCGTTGTACTCGCCGAACGGCGCGCGGAAGAGCTTTGTGCGGCTTCCCGTGAGGCGCTCGATCTCATCGTCGAGCGAGCTGAGCTCCGTTCGGATCTGCTCCGCCGAGATGCGGTTCATGTGCGGATGCGTCATCGAATGATTTCCGATCTCGTGTCCGCGGGCGGCGATTTCCTTCACCATGTCCGGGTATGCCTTCACCCACACGCCGCACAAAAAGAACGTCGCCTTGATCCCGTACCGGTCGAGGATATCGAGGATCGTCTTTGTTTTGTCCGCGCTCCACGCAGCGTCGATCGTCAGCGCGATCGCCTTGTCCTCGCGCGAGACGCGGTACACCGGCACAAGCCGCGACATCACCGGGATGGCGTTCAGCTCATAGCTGTCGATCGTCGCCATCGTCGGCGACGCAGGTTCCTCCTCCCGCTCCCTTGTCGCAAAATACACCGCAAAGCACATGCCGAGCAATAAAAGACAAACGAGCGCGCCGATCCAGACGCGTTTGCTGATTACGATCACCTTCATATGCATTCCCTCCGATACCGAACTGTACGCCGGTACGGGAAAGAATATGATAAAAAAGCCGGGACAGACCCGGCAAGAGAGAATTGATTCAATATGTCAGGCGGCAAAAGCCGTTTTTGAGCGGGAGCGAAAAAGCGTCGCAAAAGACAAGATACTGCATGCTGTACACGCGTTCCCCCTCCAGCCCGCAGTCGGTCGGAACGAGCGCGGAAAGTTCCTTTCCCGTACGTTTTGCCGCTTCGTCAAGCAGCGCGGCGTAGGCTTCGGGCGAATCCGCAAACAGCTCGGTCACGGTGCCGTCCGTGAGGACAATAACATAGCCGGTCGGACGGTCGCCGGGAAACGCGGTCAGCATACAAAAGCCGTCCGAGCCGTAATCCGAAAGCAGCGCGCGGATCTCCGCATCGTCGCGGATCTGCATGCCGTTATAGCGCGGCAGGAGCGCATCGTACACCGTGCGCATCGAAGCAACGTCCGTGCCCTCGCGGATCTCGTACGGCGCATGCGCGCGGTCCGGATCGGACTTGATCCGCAGCGCGTCCGTGCCGTTTTCAAAGCCGAGGGACGCATAGAGCGATTCCTCGACCGGATGCAGGTAGCAGCAGGAAAAGCCCTTTGCCTCGGCGTCGTCGATCTGCATCGAGACGAGCCTGTGCATCAGTCCTTTGCGGCGATGCTCCGGCAATGTGGTCACGCCGGAGATCAGCAGAGCCCGACGCGCACGACCCTCGACAAGGATCCGCGTTTCCCTGCCGAGCGTCATGGAAACGAGACGGTCGCCGTCGAACGCGGCAAAGGATTCGCCGGGCGAAACGCGCTCGCGAAAATACCAGTTCGTAAAGGCTTCGCTGTCGCCGAATACGTCGAGCCACAGCTTTGTCGCCTGCGGACGGTCCTCCGGCTTCATTCTGCGCAGAATCACAGCGTTCTCCTTCCCGTCGCGCGGGCATAGACGCTCATTGCGATCCCGACGCACGCGAACGACGCGAGAATATTCGATCCGCCGTAGCTGATAAACGGCAGCGGAATGCCGGTGACGGGCATTGCGCCGAGGTTCATGGCGATGTTTTCAAAGACGTGCGTCACGATCATGACCGCGCAGCCGACGATGAGGCAGCGTCCGAACGTGTCGCGCGCGTTGAGACCCGTATGCAGCCAGTGGAACAGCAGCAGGAAAAACACGATGATGAGCAGCATTGCGCCGAAAAAGCCGACGCCTTCGCCGATGCCGGAGAAGATGAAATCCGAATGACGGATCGGGACATAGCCCGTCTGCGTCAGCGTGCCTTTGGTGAAGTATCCCTTTCCCCAGAAGCCACCGCTGCCGATGATCTGCTTTGCGTGCAGCACGTTCATGCCGGAGCCCTCCGGATTCCGCGACGGATCGAGAAACACGCGGATACGCTCCTTCTGCACCTCGGTCAGCACGAACCGCCAGCTCAGAACGCCGCCGACGCCCATGGCGAACAGACCCAGGACGACGTATCGCCAGTGTACGCGCACGCAGAACAGGATCCCGCCGAAGATGATCAGCATGACCATCGCGGTGCCGAAGTCGTTCTGCAGAATGACCAGTACGAACGGGATAAAGAAATACAGGAACAGGCGCAGAAAATCGACGAACTTCGAGATCGGACCGCGTCGGTCGTACATCTCGGCGGCTTCCTTGGACAGCACAATGATCAGCACGACCTTGGTGATCTCGGACGGCTGAAACGCCCTCGTGCCGACCTCGTACCAGCCGAGCGCGCCGCGCGTGTTCTTGCCCGCGATGACGAGCAGGAACAGCAGGATCAGACAGACGAGATACGCAGCCTTTGTGAAAGGCTTGTATTTTTCGTAGTCGATCAGCGCAAGCGGAATGAGCAGCGCGAGCGAGATCAGGATATTGCCGATCTGTCTCGAAAAGAATTCGAAATTCAGCCGGTCATAGAACGCGGCAAACGTCGTTTCCGTTCCGTCGAACGGGTCGGACAGCGTGTTCAGAAGCGAAACGAGACCGAACAGAACCAAGGCCGTTACCAATACGATCGTAATGACATCGACCCTGAAGGGAGCTTTGGTTCCGACGGCTCTTTTTTTCATTTCACGATATACTTTGCAAGTTTCGCGGGCGCCGCATCAAGTTCCGCTTTCTTTTCGGCAAAGCCGGGCTTGCCGAGCAGCGCATACGTTGCTTTCTTGCCTTCTTCCACACCGGGCTGATCGAACGCGTTGAGCGCGAGAAGCTCGCCGGCGAACGCGGTCTGGA
>CAMPAN010000050.1 GCA_946631895.1 uncultured Clostridia bacterium | reverse complement strand
CCGAAGCTGCATGCCGACGAGATCAAAGAGATCGGCGGCACGCAGACGGCGGCGCGCGTCGGCGCGGTGAGCTGCGACCACCTCTCCGAAACGGGGGAGGAGGGGATCAAAGCCCTTCGTGACGGCGGCGTCATCGCGGTCATGCTTCCCGCGACGTCGTTCTATCTCAAAAAGCCCTACGGCAATTTCCGCGGCATGATCGACGCGGGCGTGCCCGTGGCAGTCGCGACCGACATGAACCCCGGCTCGAGTCCGAACCTCTCGCTGCCGTTCGCCATGACGGCGGGCTGTCTCTACGGACGGCTGACCCCGGAGGAAATGCTGACTGCGGCGACCATCAACGGCGCGGCGGCGATCGGCATGGCGGATCGCATCGGAACGCTCGAACCCGGCAAGCAGGCGGATCTCGTCGTGTGGGACACCGAGAATCTCGACCGGCTCATCTATCGCTACGGAACCAATCGCGCAGTCGCGGTCTTCAAACGCGGCGAGCGCATGACAGGAAAGGAGAACCTATGGAACGTTTAACCGATTTGACCGTAACCGGGTTTGCGGACGTTCTGGCGAGCGACGCGCCCGCTCCGGGCGGCGGCTCCGTTGCCGCGCTGTTCGGCGCATGCGGCGCATCCCTTGCCGTTATGACCGCAAATCTGACGATCGGCAAGAAAAAGTACGCCGACCACTGGAACAACGCGGAAACCGCGAAAACCGTCGGCGCGCCGCTGATCGAACAGTTTTTGAAGGCGATCGACGACGATACGCTCGCGTTCAACAAGCTCTACGAGGCGATGCACCTCCCGAAGGAAACCGACGAGCAGAAGGCGATCCGCCGCACGGCGATCGCGGAAACGACCAGGGAAGCGGCGAATCTGCCGTTCCATACGCTTATGCTCTGCGAAAAAACCGTTGCGGTTCTGGAGCGGCTTGCGGGTCGGATCAATCCGAACTGCGCGAGCGACTTCGGCGTGGGCGCGGCGTCGATCGTGTCCGCGGCGCGCGGCGCGTGGCTGAACGTCTGCATCAATCTGCAGGGACTTTCGGACGAGGCGTTCGTGAACGATCTCTATACCCGTGCGAAGGCGATCTATGACGACGTCACCGCGCGCGCGGATGCGCTTTATCGCGCGATCGACGAACAATGCCGTCCTGTGTGCAACCAAATCGAAGGCTGATCGGTATTATTGGCAAACAAGGAAAGGAGCAATGCCTATGAAACGCATGCTTAGTATACTGCTCGCGGGAATGCTGCTGCTCTCCGCATTTGCCTGTACCGGAATTCCGACGGCGGAACCGGCACCCGAACCGAAAGGCGATCCCGTCGCTGAACAGCCGACCGAAACGCCGGAGGAGATCACGATCGAAGCGCCGGAGGAGAGCTCGGAAGAACAAACGACCGGGGAACCGATCGCTTTGGAGCCGATCGAAAACCCGCCGATCCAGCCGGGAGAATCCCTTGACAAGCCGATCGAGCTTACCGATCCCGTTCCGCCGGTCTATGAACCGATGGGCGAAGTGCCTGCGGTGGGCGGCTACGGCGACTTCTCCAATCTGCTGTCCGCAGCGCTGCTTTCCGGCACGGAGAACCGCAATCTCTCACCGATCAGCGTATACCTTGCGCTCGCCATGGTTGCGGAAGGCGCAAAGGGCGATACGCAGACCGAGCTGCTGACGCTTTTGGGCTGCAAAAACATTGAGGATCTGCGCGGCATCTGCGCGGGCATGCTCGAAACGCTGACGGTCGACACGGAACACAGCCAACTCGATATCCACAATTCGCTCTGGATGGCGGAGAACATCGGCGGGCAGGCGGTGTCGTTCCATCCGGAATACCTGAACACGCTTGCCGAAACCTACCGGTCGGAAGCGAACGCCGTGGAATTCGGCACGCAGTCTGCGGCAAAGCAAATCGCGGACTGGATCAACAAGCACACGCGCGGCAAGATCAACGTGTCTCCGAACGCGCTGGATTTCGATCCGTCGACGCTCGCCGTGCTGATCAACACCATCTATCTGAAGGATGGCTGGTCGGAGCAATTCGACCCGGAGAAGACCGAAACCGGCACGTTCTATGCGCCGGACGGCGAGGCGGAGGTCAGCTATATCAGCCGGTTCGACCGAAATTCGTTCGTTCGCTTCGGCGACGGATGGATGGCGTATCGCGTCTACCTGAACAGCGTCGGTTACGTCACGTTCGTTCTGCCGGACGAGGGGGTCGCGCTTGAATCGCTGTTCGGTTCGCCGGACGCAATCGACAAGCTGCTGCACAAGGGCGTCGATATGAAGTATGACGTCAGCCTCAGGATTCCGAAATTCAAATTCCGGGACAAGATGGAGCTTACGGAGGTACTCTCCGCGCTGGGACTGAAGCGCAGCTTCACATCCGCGGCGGATTTCTCCGGCATGTCCGACACGCCCTGCTGTATCGACAGCGTCCTTCAGGAGTCGTACATCGGCGTCGATGAAAACGGCGTGGAAGCGGCGGCGTACACGATGATCTCGATGCGCGCGACCGCGTTCCTTCCGCAGAAGCTCGAAAAGCTCGACTTCCACCTGACCCGTCCGTTCTTCTACGCGATCGAAGCGTACGACGGCACGGTGCTGTTCATCGGCACGGTCACGAACCCGACAAACGAATAACACGATCATTACGGAAAGCCGGAGATAAACGCTCCGGCTTTTTGCTTTCCGGGCGCCCGGCACGTCCGCTCAAACGAAACGCCGGGACGCCCCGTTCCGCAGGGAACTTTTTTGCATGCAAAAACCCCGCAGCAACGGCGGGGTTTTCGAAAAGGGTTCGTATATCGTTTGCTTATTTTCTGTAAAAGAGGATGCCGATGCAGTTCGGTCCGCAATGGGAGCTGACCGTGCAGCCCGCGCGGGTGTGGATGACCTCCTCGAACGGCGCGTTCTTAAGAACCGCTTCCTCGACGGCGTTGCGGATCTCGTCGCTCGAACCGGAGTCGGTGATGAAGATGCGCCGGAGGTCCAGCGAATCCTTATCCTGGAGCTTGTCGTTGACGTACCGCACGACCGCGTGCTCAAAGGAGCAGCGGTATTTTTTGTCTACGCCCATCGTGCCGTCATGCTTGACCTGGATCGACGGCTTGATGTTCAGAAGGTTCGCGCCGAACGCGAGCAGAGAATTGCAGCGTCCGCCGAGCGCGAGATAGCGGAGCGTGTCGAGCACGAAGCTGACGTCGAGCTTCTTCTTGCGTTCCTCGAGGATATCGAAGATCTCCTTTGCGCTTTTGCCTTCGTCGCGCATGATGCATGCGTCGAGCACGAGGTGTCCGATGCCGGTGGAAAGCGTGCGCGAATCAATGATGTGCACGTTCTCAAAATCTTCGGCGGCCAGGCATGCGTTCTGATAGCAGGACGACATTTCGGCGGAGATCGTGAAATGGACGACGCCGTCGTAGCCCTGTTCCCTGACGTCCCGGAAGAACGCCGTATAATCGCCGACGTTGACCGCCGCGGTCTTCGGGATCGACTTGGTCTTTTCGACGTAGCTGTAGATATCGTCGCGCGTGACCTCGATCGAATCCTTAAGGTCCTTGTCGCCGAGACGGATATACAGCGGGGTGATCGCGACGTCGTACTGTTCAATGAGCTCCGGGCTCAGATCGCAGGTGCTGTCAGCGGAAATGCGGATACGCATGGGGGAATCCTCCTAATAATACATACTATTCTATTGTGATAATAACACATTCTTTTGTCAAGGTCACTCTACTGTTGACAAAACACAATCTCCCGGCAGGAGAACGCATCTCTACTGTCGGTAGAATAAACGGTATTCGCGGGTCAGATGCAGAAGCGTCCTTTCGTCGCGTGATCCGCGGCAAGCGCAAGTCCCGCGCCGACCGCCGCCTGTAAAAGGTTCAGCGGCAGATCCGCCCATGCAAAGTTCCGGTAAAGCACAAGCTCAAAGAAGAAATAGCCGAGAGGGATGATGAGCACGGCAAGGAAGGCAAGGTATCTGAGCTTGCCCGGAAGCCGCCGCCACAGAAGCCCGAAGGTCAGCGCCGTCAGCGCCTTGATCAGGAACGTGACCGGCGTATACGCGGGAAAGCCGATGAGGTCTGCAAGCGCGCTGCCGACGCCCGCGCAGAGCGCCGCCCAGCCCGCGGGCATCAGCATGGCAACGAGGAAAACGCCGAAATCCCCGAGGTTCAGATAGCCTGCGGGGATCGGAATGCGTACAAATGCGGTCAGAAGGAAGATCGCGGCGGAAAGGATCCCGCCGGTTGCCAGAAGTCGGATCTGCTTATCGTTCATAACTGCCTCACAAGGAATAACAAACGGTCGAAAACGCGGCGTCGGACACCGCGGGAAGCGCGGCGTTTGCCGCTTCTTCGCTTTCAAATAAACCGAACACGGCGGAGCCGCTGCCGGTCATCTGCGCGGCGATCGCACCCGCGTCCAGCAGTTTTTGCTTCAGCGTGCCGATTTCCGGGACCAGTTCGATCGCGGCGGGCTCCAGCACGTTTTTCATCAGCGGAGCGAGGGAGGAGAGATCGCCTTTCGCAAGCGCGGCGACCGCGGAAAGCGTCTGCACGCGCGGTCTCGGCAGCGGAAGACGATAAAACAGCTCGCGCGTCGAAACGCCCTCCTTCGGCTTTGCGATCACAAACCACAGGCGTTTGCCGAGCGGAAACGGCGTCAGGATCTCGCCGACGCCCTCGCACCGGCAGGTCCCGCCGACAAGGCAGAACGGCACATCTGCGCCGACCTTAAGCGCGATCTCCCGGAGCGTTTTGTCGTCCGCCATGCGATGCTGCCGCTGAAGCCCACGAAGGACAGCGGCTGCGTCCGCGCTGCCGCCGCCCAAGCCGGCTTCCGCGGGGATGCGTTTTTCGCAGCGGATCTTTGCGCCGCAGCCGGTTGCTTCTTTATAGAGCTTCGCGGCTTGATACATCGTGTTTTCCTGCGGCAGCGTCATGCCGGTGACATGCACTTCCACGGTACGGGATTTTTCGATAAAGACGCGGTCAAACAGAGACACCGTCTGCATAACGGTGTCGAGTGCGTGATAACCGTCTTCGCGCTTATAAAGCACGCCGAGCGTCAGGTTCAGTTTTGCAAGCGCCAGTTCCTCGATAATCATGCGAAAAGTATAGCACAGCTTTTTTCGGAACGCAATAAAAAGCTTTCCGTTCCGGCACGGATGTGATATAATCATCTATTATGACGGCTCTGCCGTCAATTCATGTGCAAAGCGCAATTCATTTTGATGGTTTGCTCCTGTGGAGCATATCGGGAGAATTCTATGAAACTTTGTCCCCTGTGCAGCGGTTCCTCCGGGAACGCGACCTATATTGAAGCGGGCGGCACGCGGATTCTCATCGACGCGGGACTGTCCTGCAAGCGCATCACCGAGCTTCTCGACCGGATCGGCGTCGACGTCCGTTCGCTTTCCGGCATCTTTATCACGCACGAGCATGACGATCACATCCGCGGCGTGAACATTCTGTCCAAGAAATTCGATCTGCCGGTTTATGCCAACGCCGACACGTGGTCGATGATGCGTGATAAGCTCGACGGCGTCGCGCCGAAAAACGTCTGCGTGTTTGAATCCGACTGCGATTTCTACCTTGCCGGCATGCGCGTGCTGCCGTTTTCCGTCCCGCACGATGCGATCCATTGCGTGGGATTCACCGTCACGGCGGAAGGACACAAGGTCGGCGTCTGCACCGACCTCGGGCACGTCGACGCGCGTATTCTTTCGATCCTTTCGGGCTGCGAGCTGCTGCTTTTTGAGGCGAATCACGACGTCGATATGCTGATGGCGGGCAGCTATCCGTATCTGCTGAAGAAGCGCATCCTGTCCGGCAACGGGCATATGAACAACGACGACTGCGGCAAAGCGCTCGTGAAGCTGTACGCGACCGGTGTGAAAAACGTGATCCTGGGGCATCTGAGCAAGGAAAACAACTATCCGGAGCTTGCGATGGTCGCGGTGCGCGCCGCGCTCGAGGAAGCGGGTATCGGCGATATGCAGATCGCCGTCGCCGCACGCGAAGAACCGACGGGGGTGTTTGAGCTCGCATGACCGTTCGTATCGTTTGTGTCGGAAAACTGAAGGAACGCTGGTTCGAGGACGCCTGTGCCGAATTTCAGAAGCGGCTTTCCAGATTCTGCACCCTGGAGATCGCCGAAGTGCCGGACGAAAAAGCGCCGGAATCCCTGCATCCCGCGGACGAGATTCTGGTGAAAGAAAAGGAAGGGAAGCGCATCCTGAAGTGTATCGGGCAGAAGGACTTTGTCGTCGCGCTTGCGATCGACGGAAAGCAACTGTCATCCGAGGCCTTCGCCGCGTTTCTGGAGGAAAAGGAACTCGAAGCGCGTCCGCTGACGTTCGTGATCGGCGGTTCTCTGGGACTTTCCGACGAAGTCTATGCCCGCGCAAACACGAAGATCTCGTTTTCCAAAATGACCTTTCCGCACCGCATCGCAAGGCTTCTGCTGCTCGAGCAGCTCTATCGCGGCTGCAAGATCCGCGCGCACGAAGCCTATCACAAATAATGGACGCCGGAAAAACCATCAATGTCGCCGGGATCGAGGCGACGCTCATACGGAAAAAGGTCAAAAACGTCCGTGTCACCATCGTTCCGCCGGACGGAACGGTGCGCGTGACTGCGCCGAAGCTGTACCCGGAACTGATGATCCGCGCATTCCTTGCGGATAAGGCGGACTGGATCCGCAGGCATGTCGAACAGGTCCGTCTGAGTCACGCGGACGAGCCGAAGAACTTCGGGACCGGTGAAACGATCCGGCTCTTCGGACAGACGTTTTCGCTTGAAGTGAGAACGCAGCAGAAAAAGAACCGTGTCATGCTCGAAGCCGATCGCATCGTACTGTTTCTGAGGACGGATGCGCCGCCGGAAAAGCGCGGGGCGATCCTGAACGAATGGCTGCGCGAACGGCTGAAAGCCGAGATCGGACATTATCTGCCGCTGTGGAGCGAGCGTACCGGGCTTGTGCCGGGCGAGTGGACCGTACGCGACATGACCTCGCGCTGGGGCAGCTGCAACACAAGGACGAAGAAGATCACGCTGAATCTGCAGCTGGTTCACTACCCGCTGATCTGCCTCGAATACGTTATCCTGCACGAGCTTGCGCACATCCGCGTCCACGGACACGGTCCGGAGTTCAAGGCGATCCTCAACGCGTACATGCCCGACTGGAAATCCCGCAAAAAGCTCCTGAACGGACAGTAAAACGAAAGACGAAAAAGCCGTACCCGAAACGGAGTACGGCTTTTCTGTGTGATAAGTGCAGAGTTTTATGAAGAGTGCCTTGCGTGGGCGCGCTTTTTCGATCTGCGGTTGCGCGCAATCAGCAGGATGATCGCGAGGATGCAGCCCAGGAAGGCGACGCCGAACAGCGACAGTCCGATGATCAGCAGCAGAGACATGGAATTATTCTCATCCTCGGTTTCATATCCGTCATAGGGAACGCTTTCCAGAACCTCCGCGCCGCAGACCGCGCAGATGCCTCTGCGGATGCCGACCGAACTCTTTGTGGGGTTGCTCAGGGTCTTCCATTCGGCGACGACGTGTTTTGCGACTGCGGTCCGTTCGCCGCAGGAGCATTCAAGCCAATGCTCGGTGCTGTTGTGCCGGTAGACGCCGTCGAACGTATGCGTGTGTCCGTTGTTCGCCGTCGGATTTGCCGATGCTTCCGCAGCCTTATCCGGCGTGGTTTCCGGCACGGCTGCGGCGGTCGGCGTTTCTGCGGGCGCTTCCGAAGAAATGACGGCAGGCACTTCGGTCGCCGCGGGGGCCTCTTTCTCATAGACGGTGATCTTCGCGGTGTCGGACGAAACGGTCTGCGCCTTGTTGGAGAAATCGCACCGTACCGACCAGCCGTCCAGCGAAAGCGGAATGTTGGACAGCTTCAGCTTTTTCTCCGAAGCCCCGGAAACCTTGAGCCCGGGGAAGAAGTCGCCTGCCTCCTTGGCGGCAACGGAGGATTTGCCCTTGACGAAATACCATGTGAACTGATCCGCATGATTCGCCTTGACCGTGAAATTGCAGGCGTCGCCCTCTTCGACGATCTCGGAACCGGGATGCTTGGTGATTTCGATCTTGTCGTAGACCTTGACCTTGATCTTCGCCGTGAAATCGGCGGAGGAGTGTTCCGTCGTCAGGTGCGCAGTGACGGTGACGTACTGTTCGCCCGCCTTTGTAAACGTTGTCGGCGAGACGTTCTTTACATATTTCGTACAGTTCCATTTCGCGGCTTCCGGCGGATAGTCGCCTTCGCTGTGCGCCCACACCTTCATACCGCTCTTATCAAACGAATCGCCGACAAGATAGACGGTTTTTTTTGCTTCCGCCGTGATTTTCTTGGTCCAGTAGAGAGGCGGATCGCCTTCCATCTCGTTGACGTTCACATACAGATACATGTAGAACGGCTCTTTTTTCCCGCTCGACGCCATGCAGTCCAGACGGAGCGTAACCTTGATGTTTTTTCCCGCAGATGTGAATTTGCTCGGCGTGACAATCAGGTTGTCTATACCGAGCTCGGCGGTGTCGGTCGAGCCGTCCGCTTTCATCCGGTTTCCGAAGACCCGCATACCGGTCTTGTCGAAGCTCTCCCCGACGGTATACGTCAACTTGTCCGGATACTTATAGATCCAGACGGACGTGTAGTAATTGAACCCTGCCGCGCTTGCAGCCCGCAGCGGGGGAAGGATCATGATGGCGATCAGCACCAGGATCCAGAAGGTTTTCAGGACTTTCCGTTTCATACATACCCCTCCCGTCGTTCGATCATTATATATAATCCCCATGTTCATTATACCTGAAATACTATTCTGTTTCAACCGCTTTTTCGAACAAATCCGAAAGAATCTGCATCTTGTGCAAAACAAAAACCGCCCCGGCGGGGGGCGGAACGGGCTGTACGGTTCTTACGGGCGTCTGCATCGCGGCAAAACGGAGCATCTGCCCGTCAAAATCAAAACCGCCCCGGGGTGAGGGCGGCTTTGATAAGGATAGAGGGGGGTAATGATAAGGAGGAGTCCTTATTGATCAATCGGTCGGCGGGAGGGGTAACCCGCTTTCCTTTTGATGGCTTTAGTATAAACCTCAAATGCGTCAAAAATGCGTTATCCATGTGAAAGAAGCGTCACAAGAATGTGAAGAAAATGCAAACC
>CAMPAN010000049.1 GCA_946631895.1 uncultured Clostridia bacterium | reverse complement strand
TTATAATTCAGATCTATATTATAATTCAGATCTATATTAAGAACAATGTTCTTATAATTCAGATCTATATTAAAAACAGTATTCTTACTAATTCAGATCTGAGTTAAGAACAATGTGATTAAGAATACAGTTTTCTTAATACAGATCTGAATTAAGAAAAATGACGGAAGAAAACAGTCTTCTTTCAAAAGAACGCCTCCCCGAAAAAGAAGGGGGAGGCGTTCTGAAATCAATTCTGGAAATTGCTCAGGGTTTCGCCGTTCAGCCAGCGGGCAAGCTCCGGCGCGGTGTCGGGCACATTGACGGTCGTGAAGGTCGTGCGCTTCGGGACCATGCTTTCGGGATCGTCGCTCTCCGCCCAGATCACACGCTGCAGGATCTTTTTTTCACAGCCGACCGGACCGGTATCCGGCAGCTCCTCGATCTGCAGAAGGATCGAAGCGTGCTTCTGATCGGAGCTCCAGCGCCCGAAATTCGTCGTCGGACGCTTCCAGAGCCATTGCATCCGCTTGCCGCCGTCCTCGACCTTTTTGCACTTCAAATAGCCGTTATGGATGTCCTGCGTGCAGCGCATCAGCCAGATGACGTGATAGCCCGCCTTCTGAAACAGCTCGCACACGTCGAAGAACGCCGCCTGCATCAGAAGCCCGTCCTGCAGCATCATGGCATTGTGTCCGACCAGCACATAGGCAATCTCGGTCACGCCGTCGACGGTCACGGGGACGTTGCGGCATTCCGGCGGAAACAGGCTTTGCCACTGCGACCGCCAGACCTCATGTTCGGACTGGGTAAACGGTTGTTTTTTACGGAACAGACACATAGACATTACCTCTTGTTGAAATCGGCGAACCTTTCAGGCACGCCCGGACGTACCGGGGGAAGGACGGAGCATCAATCCGCCGAATCCAGCGACATGCGCGGCGAATTTGGCACCTTTCAGATCCCGCCGCCCGCATCATCCGCAGGATGATAGGCGGTATCTGCAAACCGGACTGTTGAAAACGAATTTTTTAACAGTCCGAATTGTACAAAAACGACATCGTGCGGACGTCAAACAGACCGCAGTCGGTGAGCCGCACCTCCGGGATGACCGGCAGGGCAAGGAAGGACAGCAGAACGAGCGGATCGCAGGCGTCGTCCGCGCCGAGTTCCTTTGCGGCACGGAGCAGCTCGCGCTGTTTTTCAAGCACGGTTTCCACCGGCGCGTCGCTCATGAGCCCCGCGACCGGCAGCTCCAGAAGCGCCTTCACTTCGCCGTTCGAGACGACCGTGAACCCGCCGCCGCAGGCTTTCAGCGTCTCTGCTGCAAAGATCATATCCGGATCGTTGTCGCCGACGACCACGATGTTGTGCGAATCGTGTGCGACGGTCGCCGCGATCGCGCCGCCGCGGATGTGCATGCCGTCCACGATCCCGACGCCGATGTTTCCGGTCGCATGGTGACGCTCGATGACCGCGAGCTTGTTGAGAATGTCGTCCGCGACGAAATATCCGTTTTCGTCGGCGGGCACGCTGCAGGAGATCAGCCGCGTCACCAGCTGATGCGGTACGGTCTCGATGATCGGCATGAAGGTCTTTGTCTTCAGCCGGAGGTTGTCCGGCGTGACCGGCGCGGCGTGGACGCTGTTCTTCACGCTTTCGGGGACTGCGGGGGAGGGAATCGGCGCGCCCGGATCGACGAGCGTTCCGTTTGCGAAGACCGCTTTCGGTTCGATCGTATGCAGGTTGTCGAACAGGACGAGGTTTGCGCGATACCCCGGCGCAATCGCGCCGACGCGCTTCAATCCGTACGTACGCGCCGTGTTCAGCGTCGCCATGCGGATCGCATCGAGCGGACGGACCCCGCGTGAGATCGCGGTGTTGACAATGTGGTTGATATGTCCCTCCGCACGGATGTTTTCGAGGTGCTTGTCGTCGGTGCAGAAGCAGATCCGGTCGGTGGGAAGCCCCTCCGAAACGATCCCGTCGAACATCTCCAGCACGCCGTTCGCCGCGGAGCCCATGCGGATCAGGATCGTCATGCCGTTGCGCAGCTTCTCCTTAAGCTCCGAGAAGTTCGAGCATTCGTGATCGGTCATCGGACCGGAGAGGCAATAGGCGTTCAGCGCTTTTCCGGTCAGCATCGGCGCGTGTCCGTCGATCGGACGGCTTTGGAACCGGTCGAGCTTGGCAAGCATATCCGGCGCGCCGGCAACGACCGAGGGGTAATCCATGACTTCGCCGAGCCCGAGCACCATGGGATCGTCGATGAATTCCGCAAGGTCCGCCGCCGAAAGCGTCGCGCCGCTGTGCTCGAACGGCGTGGCGGGCACGCATGAGGGCAGCATGAAATGGATGTCCAGCGGCAGGCCCTTCGACAGCGCGAAGATCGCTTTGAGACCTTCCTTTCCGGCGACGTTTGCGATCTCGTGCGGGTCGGCAATGATCGAGGTCGTGCCTTTCGGCAGGATCACCTGCGCAAAAGAAGCGGGCGTGACCATCGAGCTCTCGATGTGTACATGCCCGTCGATGAACCCCGGCGCAAGGAACGCGCCGTGGGCATTGTATTCGGTCTGACCGGAGTAATTTCCGACGCCGACGATCGTATCGCCTTCGATCGCCACATTCGTTTCGATGATCTCGTTGGTAAAAACATTGATCACCCGCGCATCGCGAATGACAAATGCCGGCTTGCCTTTGCGCGCGGCAAGAATCAGCCGGGAGAGATCGTCTGCGTTCATGCGGATACCTCGCTTTGTATATTTTTTACAGTATACCACAGAATCCGCAAAGAGTAAATGCTAAAGCAGGTTATTCCACGAAAAAAGTTCGATGCCGCAGATGCGTTCGAGAACGGAACGCGCCTCGGCAAGCGCTTCCGCGGCGGCGCCCGGTTCCTTTGCGCGGACGGCGCAGTCCGCCACCGCCACGGCGGCGTCAAGCGCATCGACGTTCGCATGGTTCAGAAAGCGTTCGAGTACCGGCATCCGTTCGCGCACGAGGTCCTTAAGCGCGCTTGCGTAAGGCGCCGCGGCGTCCGGTTCGCCGCGAATCAGAGCGGTTTCGGCGGCGGACAGAAGCGTTTCCGCCTCCTCGGAAAACCGCCGGAGGATCGCCGAGGGGAGCAGAAACAGCAGCACCAGAAACGCGCAGATCAGCAGCGTCACGGTCGTGCGAAAGATCGTAAAGCCCATTTTAACTCCTTTCCTGCGGGGCTGCCGCAGCGCAGTTTACGGCTCGTTTGCCGAAAAGCACATCACGCGGCTTTGGTTTCGGCGGTCCAGCTGCACGTGCAGCTCGCCGTCGCCGTTCATCTGCGCAAAGAAGATGTTCGAAAGCGCAAGCCCGTTCTTCTTCAGCATCGTTTCCACGTCCTTTTGCGAAAGATGCAGGGTTTCGAGTCCGCTCTTCTGGATCTTTCCCTCGAGGATCAGAAGGTGCGAAAGCGCCGCGCTTCCCGGTTCAAGCCCGAGCTCGCGTTTGTTCGGCTGCTGAAACGCCGCCTTTTCGAGCACGCTCACCGTGCCGTTCGTTTCGAGGATCGCATAGGCGACTTCGCCGACGTCAAAGATGTCCTTTGCGCGCAGGCTGTCGAGGAGGTCGCGCACCGTGTAGTTCGTACGGCGCATGATCTTCTCCTGCAATACGCCGTCGAGGATCAGGATCTGCGGCGTGCCGCAGATGAGCCGCCGGATCGCGGAGGATTTCAGGCACAGCTTCGCGATCGCCTGCTGCACCAGGTACAGGGCGAGGATCGGCACGATGCTGTAGAGCAGCGGAATGTCCGTGTCCGCGATCGCCGTGCTCGCAAGGTCGGCGATGATCAGCGTCATCAGAAGATCGTACGGCTGCAGATCGCTCACCTGACGCTTGCCGGTCAGCCGCAGGATCAGCAGCACGAAGAGGTCCAGAAAAACGGCACGTAAAAACAAAGTCAGCATACGCATAGCCTGTCCGAAAACGCCCTGCGGCATACGCGGGAGTTGACGTATCAAAAATAATGATATATACTATTTAAAACCGGTAAGAGGAAAAACAGGTTTTCCGTCGAATATATCAGTAAGAGGGAGAGACTGAGATGAGATCTCCCTAAACGGATGGAGGTATCTATGCTGTTTTCATCGGAAAGCGCCGCAGGCCTTGATTTCACGGGAGGCGCCGCGGCAACATCGACGCTGATCACGTTCCTTCTGGGCCTCGGCATCGTCTTCATCGGACTGATCGCGCTGATCCTGATCATCAAGGTGATGGGAGCGATCATGCGCGCATCCGGAAAGAAAAAGACTAAAGCCATTCCGCCGGTCGAGGCGGAAAAGCCCGCAGCCGTTCCCGTTCCGGAGGGCGACATGGGCGAGATCAAGGCGGCTGTCGCTGCCGTCATTGCAACGATGCTGGGCGAAAGCGTCAGCGGGATCCGGATCGTATCATTCAAAAAAGTGGATTAAACAGGGGGAAGGAAATCATGCGTAAGTTTTCAGTCAACGTCAACGGAACCAAGTACGAAGTAGAAGTCGAAGAGCTCGACGCGAACGCGGTCGCGCAGGCGCCGAAGGCGGCGGAACCGGTGAAGAGCGCGCCCGCAGGCGCAGGCACCGAGGTCAGAAGCCCGATGCCCGGCAACATCCTGCAGGTCAACGTCAATCCCGGCGACACCGTCAAGGAAGGCCAGCAGCTGATGATCCTCGAAGCCATGAAGATGGAAAACGAGATCCTTGCGCCGTGCGCGGGCAGGATCAGCTCCATCGGCGTCGCCAAGGGTTCCTCGGTCGAAAGCGGCGCGCTGCTTTGCACCATCGCCTGATCGGGGGCGCCTATGGAAGCCATCTGGAAAACCATTTCCGATTTTTTCTCCGGATCGGGCTTTGCCCTGTTCTTTGAGGGGGACAACTGGAAATGTCTGATCATGATCGCGATCGCCTGCGTGCTTTTATACCTTGCGATCGTCAAGAAGTTCGAGCCGCTGCTGCTCGTGCCGATCGCGTTCGGCATGCTTCTCACGAATCTGCCCGGCGCGGGTCTGTTCCATGAGGAGTTCTTCGCGGGCGGGCACGTGCACTGGGAGAACCTCACCGGCGGCGCGGGACTTCTGGACTATCTGTATCTCGGCGTCAAGCTCGGTATCTATCCGTGCCTGATCTTCATGGGCGTCGGCGCGATGACGGACTTCGGTCCGCTGATCGCAAACCCGAAGAGCCTGATCCTCGGCGCGGCGGCGCAGCTCGGCATCTACATCGCGTTTGCGCTCTCCGTGCTGGTGTTCCAGCTTCCGTTCATGAACCTGATGGGGACGAACATCCAGAACGTCGCCGCGTCCATCGGTATCATCGGCGGCGCGGACGGCCCGACGGCGATCCTCGTCACCTCGCAGCTTGCTCCGGCGTTCCTGGGACCGATCGCGGTCGCCGCGTATTCGTACATGGCGCTCGTGCCGGTCATTCAGCCGCCGATCATGAAAGCGCTCACCACCAAAAAGGAACGGCAGATCGTGATGGCGCAGCTGCGTCCGGTCTCGCAGACCGAAAAGATCCTGTTCCCGATCGTGGTCACGATCTTCGTCGCGCTGCTCGTGCCCTCTGCGGCGCCTTTGGTCGGCTGCCTGATGCTCGGCAACCTCTTCAAGGAATGCGGCGTGACCGAGCGTCTTTCGAAGACCGTGCAGAACGAGCTCTGCAACATCGTCACGATCTTCCTCGGCGTCTGCGTCGGCGCAACGGCGACCGGCACGACGTTCCTTTCGTGGACGACGCTTGCAATCGTGGTCCTCGGCGTGGTCGCGTTCATGGGCGGCACCGCCGGCGGCGTGCTCCTTGCGAAGTTCATGAACCTGTTCCTGAAGCAGAAGATCAACCCGCTGATCGGCTCCGCGGGCGTGTCCGCCGTTCCGATGGCGGCGCGTGTTTCGCAGGTCGTCGGTCAGAAGGAGAATCCGAAGAACTTCCTGCTGATGCACGCAATGGGTCCCAACGTGGCGGGCGTCATCGGCTCGGCGATCGCGGCGGGCGTATTCCTGTCGCTGTTCGGACATTAAGGAGGACCTCTTATGGGAAAATTGTTTGTTACCGATACCATCCTGCGTGACGCGCATCAGTCGCTTGCCGCGACGCGCATGACCACCAAGGAGATGCTCCCCGCCTGCGAGATGCTCGACGCGATCGGCTACTGGTCGCTCGAGGTCTGGGGCGGCGCGACGTTCGATTCCTGCCTCCGCTATTTGAACGAGGATCCGTGGGAGCGTCTTCGCACGCTTAGAAAGGCGCTGCCGAACACCAAGCTGCAGATGCTGTTCCGCGGACAGAACATTCTGGGCTACAAGCATTATGCGGACGACGTCGTCGAGCAGTTCTGCCGCAAGGCGATCGAAAACGGCATCGACGTGATCCGTATCTTCGACGCGCTGAACGATCCGAGAAACCTCGAAGCTGCGATCAAGTATACCAAGAAATACGGCGGCTTCTGCGAGGCGGCGATCTCCTATACGACCTCGCCGGTGCACAGCGAGGAGTATTTCGTAAAGCTCAGTAAGGAGCTTGTCCAGATGGGCGCGGATTCGATCTGCATCAAGGATATGGCGAATCTTCTGCTCCCGTACGACGCATACTCTCTGGTGAAGAAGCTGAAGGCGGAGGTCGACATCCCGATCCACCTGCACACGCACAACACGACCGGCACGGGCGACATGGTGCTTCTGAAGGCTGCGGAGGCGGGCGTCGACATCGTCGATACCGCGCTTTCTCCGCTCGGAAACGGCACCTCGCAGCCTGCGACCGAATCGCTCGTCGCAACGCTCAAGGGGCAGGAACGCGACACGGGACTGGACCTCAACGCGCTCTCGGAGTGTGCAAAGTATTTCCGTCAGGTCTACGAACGTCTCAAGCAGGACGGTCTGATCTCCGACAAGTCCCTGCGCGTCGACACGAACACGCTCCTGTATCAGGTTCCGGGCGGCATGCTCTCGAACCTCATCAAGCAGCTTCGTGACGCCGGCGCGGAGGATAAGTATTACGACGTGCTCGCGGAGATCCCGCGGGTCAGAAAGGACTTCGGCTACCCGCCTCTGGTCACGCCCACGAGTCAGATCGTCGGCACGCAGGCGGTGTTCAACGTGCTCGTCGGACGCTACAAGACCTTCCCGAACAACTCGAAGGCGCTGCTGCGCGGCGAATACGGAAAGCTTCCGGGACCTGTCAACGAGGAAGTGCGCAGGATGGCGATCGGCGACGAAGAGGTCGTCACCTGCCGTCCGGCGGATCTTCTGGAGCCGGAGCTTGAAAAGTACAAGGCGGAGCTCGGCGATCGCGCAAGAAGCGAGGAGGACGTTCTGAGCTATGCGCTGCTGCCGCAGGTCGCGATGAAGTACTTCGACTGGCGCGACGAGCAGGAGCGGAAGGCGAAGGAGCCCGCGCCCGAAAAGAAGGCGGAACCCGCGATCGACCCGAATGCGGTCCGCGAATTATATGTAGAGGACGTCAGTATCTGAATGAAGCACATTCCCAACATCCTGTCAAGCCTGCGGATCGCCATGGTCGGCGTATTCGCATGGCTGTTCCTGACGGCGAAGATCCCGCATCCCGCGAACTATCTCTGGGCGCTCGGCGTCTTCGTGCTGGCGTTCGTCACCGACGTGCTGGACGGATTTCTGGCGCGCACGTTCAACTGGGTGACGCCGATCGGGAAACTGCTGGATCCGCTCGCGGACAAGCTGATGTCGATCACGGCGCTCATCGTGATCCTGATCGGCAAATGGAACGGGTCGCTCTTCTGGATCTATTTCGCGCTGGTGATCCTCGTCGGCGTCAAGGAGATCCTGATGGTGGTCGGCGGCATGATCATGCTCAAGCAGCGCAAGGTCGCCTATTCCGACTGGTACGGCAAGACGGCGACGGGACTGTTCGCGTTCGGGACCGTGCTGACGCTGCTGAGCTTCATCGTCGACGCGATCGAGCCGTGGAACATCGCGGTGCTTTCGGCGTCGATCGGGTTGTCCTACGTCGCGCTTGCGCACTATGCGAGAACGCAGCTCTTTCAGCCTGCGGAGAGCAAACCGAGCGACGAAGAGCAGAAACTGTTCGATAAGTTCGACCGTTTGGCGAAATAATGCTTGCATTCCGCAAAGAACTGTGATATACTGCTTCCGTTGGAATGTTGAACTTGAAGGAGTGGGGAGATCCCACTCTTTCGTTTTGAGAGAGGAAGCGCGTATGAAAACGACCGAAACCTGTGAAACCCTCTGCAAGGCGAAGATCGAATCCATGGGGTTCGAGCTCTGCGACGTGGAATATCAAAAGGAATACGGCGACTGGGTGCTGACGTTTTACATCGACAAGCCCGGCGGCGTCACGATCGACGAATGCGAGGAAGTCAGCCGCGCGATCGAACCGATTCTCGACGAAGCCGATCCGATCGAATCCGAATACGTGCTTTCGGTCTCGTCGCTCGGGATCGACCGGCCGCTCAAAAAGGACCGCGACTTTGAACGCGCGACGGGCACGGAGCTCGAGATCAAGCTCTACGCGCCGCAAGGCGGCAAAAAGCAATGGATCGGGACGCTCTCCGCGTTCGACGCGGACAGCTTCACCGTCGAAACGGAATCGGGGGAGACGATGACCTTCAAGAAGAAGGATTGCGCGCTCGTCCGTCCGAATATCAGATTTTAGTACGTTTGTTCGAAGGAAAGGAAAGAACCATGAACGCAGAATTTATCGAAGCACTGAACGCACTGGAAAAAGAGCGCGGCATCAAAAAGTCCGTGCTGCTGTCCGCATTTGAAGCGGCGCTGATCGTTGCGTACAAGCGCAACTACAATTCGACCGCGAACGTCCGCGCAGAGGTCGACGGCGACACCGGCGAATACCACATCTACGCCAGCAAGACTGTCGTCGAGAAGGTCGAATCCCCCTCGCAGGAGATCTCGCTGGAACGCGCGAAGAAGATCAATCCGCTCTACGAGCTTGGCGACGTCCTCGAGGAGGAAGCGTTCGCGAAGGATTTCGGACGCATCGCGGCGCAGACCGCAAAGCAGGTCATGGTGCAGCGCATCCGTGAGGCGGAACGCGGCAACATCTATGACGAATACATTGAAAAGGAAAATGAGATCCTGACCGCGATCGTGCAGCGCGTCGAAAAGGGCAACGCGTACGTCGAGCTCGGCAAGACGGACGGCATCCTCACCGAAAAGGAAATGATCCCCGGCGAGGAATACGAAATGAACGAGCGCATCAAGGTCTACGTCCTCGAAGTCCGCAAGGAAAACAAGGGCCCGCAGGTCGTCGTGAGCCGCACGCA
>CAMPAN010000048.1 GCA_946631895.1 uncultured Clostridia bacterium | reverse complement strand
TTCGTCTACATCGGCACCGTCGCGGAGACCGGCGACCGCATGCCGCCGATCCATTGGGGCAGGGTCGGCGATCCGATCAAGCCGAGCATGTTCGACTATTATGCCGTGTCCAAAGTCGCCGCGGAGCGCTATGTGATCGAAAGCGGGCTCAAGTATTGGGTGAGCCTCCGGCAGACCGGCATCATCGGTCCCGCCATGGCAAAGATCCGCGACGCGATCCAGTTCCACAACTGCCTCGACAACGTGTTGGAATACGTCTCCGACCGCGACAGCGGCAGACTGATGCGCAATCTCTGTGCATTTGAAACGGAGGGTACGCTTGATCCGTCCTTTTGGAGACACATCTACAACATCGGCGGCGGCGCGTCCTGCCGCGTCGATACGCTGACGATGTACAAACTCATGTACGGCGAGATCGGCATCAAGAACATCGACTATGTGATCGACCCGAAGGTCAACGCCACGCGCAACTTCCACGGGCAGTACTATCTCGATTCGGACAAGCTCGAAGACTATCTGCACTTCCGTTCCGACAGCATGCAGTATTTCTACGACGCGTACTTAAAGGAACTCGGCGCGGCAAAGCTGTTCGGCAGGATCATCTGCAAGCTCCCCGGCGGGCAGAAGCTGATGGGTTCCGTCATCAAGAGCACGTTCAAAAAGCTCCTGAACAGCGAGCACGGCACCAGGCATTTTATCGACGCGAACATGGAGGACCATATCGAGGCGTACTGGGGAAGCAGCAAAGCGTGGGAAGCGCTTCCGGAAAAGACATCCGGGATGGAACATTTCACCGATTGGGACACGGTCGTGCATATCGACCACGGCTATGACGAATCGAAGCCGGAAAGCGAGCTGTCGCTTGAGGATATGCAGGGTGCGGCGCAGTTTCGCGGCGGCAAGCTGCTTTCCGAAACGATGCAGAAGGGCGATTGGAAGACGAAGCTGCGTTTTTGCTGCGCGTTCGGTCACGAGTTCGAAGCAAGCCCGCGGCTCGTGCTGGAGGGCGGTCACTGGTGCCCCGAATGCGAACGCAGGAGCTGGAACTACGGCGCGCGCGCCAAGGTCGACCCGTTCTTCGCGCAGGTCTGGGACCCGCTTCACGAGCCGGATGAGCTACGCGAGTATCCGAAGGAAGTCACGGAACTGGACGTATAATTGTGTTGTATGCGTACGATTAAGATTTCTTCTTGATGTGCAGACGCAATCGGGTGTATAATCATTCTGCAGAACAGCTTCGGGAGGCGGTCGGATGAAACATTTGAAGGAAAAACCATGGTTCAATTATACGATTGCAGCTTGCATCGCCGTCATTCTGTATGTCGTACTGACGCATCTTCCGGGCGTCCGGGAGGGAATCAGGACGTTCCTCGGGTATTTCAGACCGGTGATCCTCGGCTGCGTGATCGCATACCTCATCAACCCGCTGTCGAAGCTGTACGAGCGCAGCGTGTTCCGCCGTATCAAAAAGGAGAGGACCCGGGAAGCCGTATCCACCGTCCTTGCGTTTGTGACGGTGATCCTGTTCCTCGCGCTGCTGATGCTGATCCTGATCCCGCAGCTGATCGAAAGCATTCGCATGTTTGTTGCAAATCTGGATACGTACGCGGCGACGGTCAACGACATGCTCGATCGGATCGGCGTTTCCGCTTCGACCTTGCATCTGGACCATGTGATCACCTCCTCCGAAGCGATCCTTGAGACGGTAACGGATTACGTCAAAAACAATCTCAATACGATCCTTACGATGTCGGTCAGCGCCGGAAAAGAAGTGCTGCTGTTTTTGATCGCGTTTCTGCTGTCGATCTATCTGCTCAGTTCAAAGCGTCGCCTGAAGGAGGGCGGAAAGCGCCTGCTCAGGGCGTCCGTCAGCGAAAGCAGATATGAGAAGATCAAGGACTTCTTTGCAAAGAGCCACAAAATCTTCAACCGCTATATCGCGTTCAACCTGCTGGACAGCCTGATCATCGGATGCGTGAACGCGCTCTTTATGACGATCCTCGGCATGCCGTACGTCGGTCTCGTTTCGTTCGTGGTCGCGGTCACCAACCTGATCCCGACCTTCGGACCGGTCATCGGCGCGGGCGTCGGCGGATTCGTGCTCGTGCTGGTCAAGCCGTGGTATGCGCTGGCGTTTCTGATCTTCACGGTCGTGCTGCAGTGCATCGACGCATATCTCATCAAGCCGAAGCTGTTCGGCGACTCCCTCGGCGTTCCGGGGCTGTGGATCCTGGTCGGCGTCGTGATCGGCGGCAGAATGTTCGGGATCGTCGGCATTCTCCTTGCGATCCCCGGCGTCGCGATCCTGGACATGCTGTATAAGGAGTATTTCATGCCCTGGCTGGAAGCAAGACGCAAGCCGGACATCGGATCGCCGCCCGAACACACGGGGGAGTGATCCCGTATAAACAGACGATAGAAATTCCGTAAGCCGAAGCGTGCTGCTTCGGCTCTTTTCTTGCATCGGCGTGCGGGATATGGTAAACTGATCCTATCATTCGAGGCAAGGACAGCGGGGCAATGGAGCAAACGGCAAAGCGGATCGGGATCCGGGTCTTTTCCGGAACGGGGAACACGTTGAAATGCGCAAGGGCATTGGAAACGGCACTGATCGAACGCGGCGTTTCGGTCGATCTGCACGAGATCGCGGACGGGTCGGAAAGGGCGGAGGAGCGCGATCTTGTACTCTGCTATCCGGTCTACGGCTTCAACATGCCGCGCATTTTGAAAACCTTCTGCCGCAATCTCAAAAGCGGCGGGAACATCTGGTTTTTGAAGACCTCCGGCGAGTCGCTGCATCTGAACGACAATTCCTCCGCAGAACTGATCCGCATCCTCCGAAAGAACGGGTACGCGATTAAAGGCGAATTTCACTACATCATGCCCTACAACATGGTTTTCCGGCACACGGACGAACTGGCGTCGCGCATGTGGGAGACGGCAGAGGAACGCATCCCGGACGCGGCAGAAAGGATCGCAAACGGGGAGGAAGCGCCGATCGCCGCACCGATCCTCGCGAAGATCGTTTCCGGGCTCTGCCGCATCGAGCACTGGTTCTATCCCCGTAACGGCAGGCTGTTTCGCGTCGATCCGAAGAAGTGCGTCCGCTGCCAAAAATGCGTGAAAAACTGTCCGACGAAGAACATCACGTTCGAGAACGGCAGATTCCGCTTCGGCAAAAACTGCATCGGCTGCGTGCGCTGCTCGTTCAACTGCCCGACCGGCGCGATACACATCGGGCTCATCGACTTCATGCGCGTCAACGGTCCCTACGATTTCACCCGCGACCCGAAGTCCGCAGCGCTCGGGCGATACTGCAGAAAATCCTACGAGCGCTATTTTGCGGATCGGCAGGACGGGCAAAAGGAAGAAAACTGAAGGCTGCCTTTGCAATCAAAGTCCGTTATCAACACCCTGCTTTTTGCGGGGGTGTTTTGATCTGCGGCAGAAAGCGCTCGAAGGACGACGGCAAGCTGCCGGAAACGATTTTGTGCAGGTCGGTTTTTCATAGACGCATTCGGTTTTCCGCACGGAAATGATTGCAAAATCAGGTCGATCGCGGTATAATACAAAGAACAAGAGGGAAAGGGAGATTCCTTATATGGCGGAAATGACGGGTATCTTCTATTTTGAATGGGAAATGCGGCTGATAGAATGGCTGCAGGAACACATCGGAAGCAGCGGCTTCGGATTCTGGGTGCTGTCCAATCTGTCCGCGTTCGGCGAACAGCTTCTGCTCGTGGCGATCATGGGATTTCTGTACTGGGGTCTCAACAAGGAGTTCGGCAAGTATGTCGGTCTCAATGTGTTGATGGTGAATGTCTGGAATCCGATGATCAAAAACGCGGTCCTGCGCTTAAGACCGAATTTTGTCGAGGGATACAACGTCGAGCTCCTTCGGCTGATCGATGAAAATGCAGGTCCCAGGGACGTCGCGGCGCAGGGATATTCGTTCCCGAGCGGACACTCCGGCAATGCCGTGACGGTATACGGATCGCTCGCGGCGCACGAAAAGAGAAATAAGATCCTGTGGACGCTTGCCGTCATACTGCCGATCCTCGTCGGTTTCTCCCGCGTGTTTGTCGGCGCGCACTATCCCACGGACGTTTTCGGCGGTTGGATTCTCGGCGTGATCGTCGTGCTGCTGATTCCGTGGCTGCGCCGGAAGATCAAAAATCGCTGGCTGTTCTACGGCATTCTGCTGCTGTCCGCCGTTCCGGGTTTCTTCTTCTGCACCAGCAACGACTATTTCAGCTCGTTCGGCATGCTCCTCGGCTTCATCCTTGCCGAGCCGTTTGAAGAACGGTTTGTCAAGTTCAGCAACACGCGCAACATCTTCCGCTGCATTCTGCGTACGATCGGCGGCGGACTGCTGTATTTCGGACTGAACATCGTCTTAAAGCTGCCCTTCCCGGAGGAACTTCTCGAAGCCGGCACCTTTGTTTCCCAGATGATCCGCATGCTGCGCTATGCCGTCATCATTTTCGCGGTCATCGGCGTGTATCCGCTTGTTTTCCGGCTGACGGGAAAGCTTTGGCACGACAAAGCGCCGGAGCAGCCCGCAGATGCCGGGGAGGACGCCGAACTGCAGCAATAATCGTATCGTTTCGCAGGAAGGCAGGGGAAGCACCCTGCCTTTTTGCATGCGGAATCCGTATATAAGGCGAACCGCGTGATACTTGCGGCGGGGATAAGAATGTGTTATAATCCGTGCATGAAACAATTTGTCTTATACAAAAGAATCCTTGCGATTCTGCTCATATGTCTGACGGCCGCCTGCGGGAGATCCGCGCAGAGCGGTGAAGCTATGACCGCGGCGCCGACCGCGGTTCCGACTGCGACGCCGGAACCGATCGAGGAAACGGAAATTGTGGCGGAAGTCACCGCCGTTACGGACACGGCGCTGCCGGAAATCCCGACGCTGCCGCCGACGCCTGCGCCGACGCCGACGCCGGAAACGACCCCGACGCCGGAACCGACCCCGACGCCGCTTCCGCTGGAGGGCTTTGTGATCGGCATTGATCCGGGGCACCAAAAGGTATACGATCCGGCTCCGGAACCGGTCGCACCGAATTCGTATACGACCAAACAGAAAGTCGCCGGCGGCTGCCGCGGCATCAGAAGCGGCATCTATGAATATGATGTCGCGCAGGACGTCGGGCTGGAACTCAAACGCCTTCTGGAAGCGGAGGGCGCGACGGTCGTCATTACGCATGAAACGACCGAGGTCAATATCTCCAACATTGAGCGCGCGGAAATCTTCAACAAAGCGAATGTCGACCTTGCGATCCGGCTGCATTGCAATCAATCGGATGACAGGAAAATGCGCGGCGCGTTTATGCTGGTGCCGGGCGAACGCCGCACGCATTATTATGAGTACAACGTGAAGGCGGCGAAAACGATTCTTGAGGAGTATCTGGCGGAAACAAAACTGCCGATGCGCTTTAAGGAAGGCATGACCTACCGCGACGACCAGACCGGCTTCAACTGGTGCACGCGTCCCATCATCAACATCGAAATGGGACATCTCAGCAATCCGGACGAGGATATGCTGATCGCCGACGCGGATTTCCGCAAAACAATGGCAAGAGGACTCTTTAACGGCTTTCTCCGGTTCTTTGCCGAGAACGGCAAACCGGATCAATAACGGGAAACCGTTTCCGGAATCCTGCCGACCCGTTCATGAAGAACAAAAAAACAGGCATTCCGATGCCTGTTTTCTGTTTGCGGATCAAAGATACTGCTCGATTGTCCGGCAAAGCCGCTCCATGCCGTCCCGGTCCGCTTCCGTAAACCGCGCAAGCGACGGACTGTCGAGGTCGAGCACGCCGAACACGTTTCCGTCCTTTCGCAGCGGCACGACCAACTCCGAACGCGAAGCCGAATCGCAGGCGATGTGCCCCGAAAACGCGTGTACGTCCGGGACGAGCTGCGAACGTTCCTCGCGCACCGCCGCGCCGCACACCCCGCGTGAAACCGGGATCTCGATGCACGCGGGCTTGCCCTGGAACGGACCGAGGACGAGCGTTTCGCCCTCGAGCAGATAGAACCCCGCCCAGTTGAGATCTTCGAGCGTATCGAAGATCAGCGCGGAGACGTTCGCAAGGTTCGCAATGCGGTGCGGCACGCCGTTTGTCAGCGCGTCCGCCTGTGCGATCAGGGCTTCATAATCGGTCATCTTTTGTATCCTCCGGAAATTCTTCTCTATAACAGTATCATGAATTTCCGGTTTGTCAAGCGCCGTTCGCGGCTGCGCGGGTACGGTTTTTCATTTTTCACACGGTATGTACATACTTTTGTCAAATTGTACGGGTATGATAATCGCATCCGAAAACGGAGGAAATGACCATGAAACGAATGATCGCCGTACTGCTTGCCGGCATGCTGTTCGCATGCGGCTGCGCGGCAAACACCGGAAAAACCGAACCGACCGAAGCGCCGGTCGCCGAACAGACCGGAGGCGCGGAGACCGTTACGGGCCGCATCGAATCGATCGACGCGGCGGGGATCACGCTTTCTCTTCTGCCCGATATGCCGCAGGGACAGGACAACCCGCCAAACATGCCGCAGGGACAGGGCAACCCGCCCGACATGCCGCAGGGACAGGGCAACCCGCCCGACATGCCGCAGGGACAGGGCGGCTTTTCGATCGGCAGCCGCACCATGGCGTTCGCGGAGGGCGTGACCTTTGCGGATGAATCCGGAAACGCGATCGAACGGGACGCGCTGCAGGCGGGCGACACTGTGACCGTGACGCTGAACGCCGACGGAAAGGCGCTTTCGGTTCAAAAAACCGCGGGATCCTTTGCAATGGGTGGACCGGGCGGCGGTCCCGGAGGACCGGGCTGCGCTGCGCCGACCGCGTACACGGGTGTTCGGTCCTTTACACAGGACGGCGAGATCGAGAATGAAACGGTCGCCTCGACCGGCGCGGACGAAAGCGCGGTCCTTGCGGAAAACGGCGCGATCGTGACCGTCAGAAACAGCACGGTCACCCGCGTT
Source organism: uncultured Clostridia bacterium (assembly GCA_946631895.1). Lineage (GTDB taxonomy): Bacteria > Bacillota > Clostridia > Christensenellales > CAG-138 > UBA3792. Next base: position 2,903 of record CAMPAN010000048.1, on the reverse strand, counting down.
TCGCAGAACAGCACGGGCGGCGACAGCGCGAGCTTTTACGGCGTCGGCGCGGCGATGCTCGTGACCGACGGCACGCTGACCGTCGAGAACTGCGCGATCGAAACCGACAGCGCGGGCGGTGCGGGCGTGTTTGCATACGGAAGCGGAACGGCGACCGTACGCAACACGAGCATCCAAACGAAGCAGGGCACGTCCGGCGGTCTGCACGTTGCGGGCGGCGGCACGCTCTATGCCGAAAACTGCACGGTGGAGACGGACGGCGGCTCGTCCGCGGCGATCCGCTCCGACCGCGGCGGCGGCACGATGACGGTCGACGGCGGCAGCTATACCGCAAACGGATCCGGTTCGCCCGCGGTCTACTGCACGGCGGACATCACGGTCAAAAACGCGGCGCTCACCGCGACCGGCTCCGAGGCGATCTGCATCGAGGGCAAGAACAGTCTGACGCTCGTCGACTGCACGCTTTCGGGCAATATGCCGAACCTCTCGCAGAACGACTGCACCTGGACGGTCATCCTGTATCAGAGCATGTCGGGCGACAGCGAGATCGGCACCGCAAGCTTTTCGATGACCGGCGGCAAGCTGATCTCCGGCAACGGCGGCGTCTTCTATACGACCAACACGTCGAGCGAGTTTCTGCTGGAAAACGTGGAGATCACCGCAAGCGAAGACAGCCCGTTCCTGCTGAAATGCACCGGCAACCGCAACGCGCGCGGCTGGGGCAGGGAAGGCGCGAACGGCGCGCAGTGCGTGTTCACCGCCGTGCGGCAGCAGATGGCGGGCAGCATCCTCTGGGACAGCATCAGCACGCTTTCCGTGCAGCTGACGGAGGGCAGCGTCTGGACCGGCGCGTTCCTCAAGGAGGACGGCGCGGAAGGCGGCAGCGCGGCGCTTCGGATCGACGCGGGTTCGACGTGGATCGTCACCGGCGATTCCGTGCTGACTTCGCTCGAAAACCGCGGTACGATCGTCGATGCGGACGGCAACGCGGTCACGGTGCGCACGGCGTCGGGAAAGGTGCTCGCGGAGGGAACGAGCGCGTACACCGTCACCGTTTCCGAGGGATAAGCCGAAGCGATCGAAAAAAACAAGCCGGAAGGGAGAACCCCTTCCGGCGTTTGATTTGAAACAGATTATTTGCCGATGAACGACCACACGCAGTAGCCGATGTAGCCGAGCACCAGGATTGCGCCCTGCACGCGGGAGCCTTTTTTGCGGATCAGCATCGGCACGATCAGCCCGACCATGACGAGCACGGCCAGCGGCAGGTCGATGTACAGCGATTGCGCGGTGAACGCGATGTTGCCGGTGATCGTGGCAGGCAGCCCGATGACGAGCAGCATGTTGAAGAGATTCGCGCCGATGATGTTGCCGAGACCCACGTCGCCCTGTCCCTTGATGGAGCTGGTGACGGTCGTGACGAGCTCCGGCAGCGAGGTGCCGAGCGCGATCATCGTGACCGCAACGACGCGTTCCGGCACTTTCAGGTAGTCAAGCGCAAGCACCTGACCGTTTTCGACCAGCAGATTTGCGCCGACGAACAGCCCCGCCGCAGAGATCACGAGCATCAGAAGCGCGCCCCACAGCGGCATGATCTTTTCGGTCTCATCGTATTCCGCTTCGCCGTCGCTGTCCTTGAGCTTGATGGAAAGGAACGCATAGACGCAGAAGCCGAGCACGAGGACGATGCCGACAATTCTGCCGACCGTGCCGACAAAGTGCTTTACTGTGCCGTCCGGTGCACGGAAGTCGTTTGCGGGTGCGGGCGTGAAGAGCACCGACAGGAACAGCACCAGCGCGGTTGCGACAAAGAACAGCATGCGCCAGCTGACCGACTTGGACTTCACATCCTTTGCCGGACGAATCAGCTGTCCGATGCCGGCGATCAGCGCCGTGTTGCAGATGATGCTGCCCAAAGCGTTTCCCACGCTGATGTCGGGCGACTGCGCGCTGCCGACCGCGGCGGTGGTGGAGACGAGGATCTCCGGCAGCGTCGTGCCGAGCGAAACGATCGTCGCGCCGACGACGATCTGCGGGATCTTGAGCCGCTTCGCGATCGCGACGGCGGCGTCGACGAACTTGTCCCCCGCGATGCAGATGAGACCGAGTCCGGCAAGGAACAGAACGATCGTCCAGAACAGGGAATCGGGAACGGAAAAACTCATAAATACCTTCCTTTCATACAAAAGCAGAATGACCGAGATCGGCAGTTCTGTGAACCGCGAAACGATTTACGGCACGGATCGCAGGTGCGTTGTAAACGCACGCACGAAAGCAGCGGAAAAGTGCGGAACATAAATCCGTAAAATCCGGCGACATGTGCGGCGGATTTTACACCTTGCAGGGCCGCCGCCCGCGAAATGCGAAGCATTTCAGGCGGCACTGAGAGAGCTTGCTGAAAAACGCAGTTTTTCAGCAAAATAAAAGAGACTTCTATGCATACAAAACACTGCAGAAAAGTCTCGCACATTTCGACCGGCAGCGGGATTTCTCCGTGCTGACGCCGCAGGCCACGCTTACGCGTCGGCTACTCCCTTTTTCGGGAACATTATATGTTAACTTTTTTCAAACGTCAAGTACGAATTGTGGTAAATTGCACGTGCATCTGCTATAATCAAAACTGGATCCTTATCTAAACAGGAAAGGAAAAGGGGCATGGACGTACAGAATCCCATCTATGTCACGGGGCACAAGAACCCGGATACCGATTCGATCGTTTCCGCGATCGCATATGCCGCGCTGATGAACGCGCTGGGCGATCGCCGCTATACGGCGGCGCGGCTCGGCACGGTCAGCGATGAGACGGCGCATATTCTCGAGCGCTTCGGCTTTTCCGCGCCGGAGCGCATCTATAACGTCCGCACGCAGGTCAAGGACCTGAACTTTGACCGTCCGCCGGTGCT
>CAMPAN010000047.1 GCA_946631895.1 uncultured Clostridia bacterium | reverse complement strand
TCGCCGTTGCCGTGAACATCTTGGTGACGGAAGCCATCTCAAAGATGCTGTCCTCTTGCATGGGCAGGGTGTTTTCTGCATCGACCCAGCCGAATGCGCCTTTGCTGATAATCTCGCCCTTTTCCGCATACAGCCACACGCCGTTGAAGCCGCCTTTTTCGTATGTCGCGCGGGCAAGTTTTTCCATTGTTGTTTTCTGATCCATACTGTTTTCCTCCGTAATGATCCTTGTTTTTGATTACAGCAGATGCTTCTTGACGATATCGAAGATCGTCTGGTACTGATTGAATTCCGCTTCGTCGTTCGCTTCGTTATCTGCGGCTTCGACGGACTCGTCCTGGTCCTCATCTTCCTCGTCGTCCGAATTGCAGCAGGTCAGCATGAGGAAATACGTCCGCTTGCCCGCGGGATGCAGCACATAGTTCAGGCAGTAGTAGGAATTGGTCTCGCCGCCGTGGCAGACAAGATCGTACTTCTCAGAATTCTCCCAGCCGCAGCCATAGCCGTCGACGAAATCCAGAATGCCGTCCATCGACGCGCGATTTACGAGCCGTCCGTTGAAGAACGCACGGTCGAATTTCAAAAGATCGACGGCGTTTTCATGGACGTCGCCCGCGCCGCGCGCGATCTTGTATTCCATCATGTAGCCTTCCTCGCCCTCCGGCATGCTTGTCACGTCACCGAACGTCGTCGCGGAGGACCATTCCATGCCGAGCGGGCGGAAGATCCGCTCCTCCGCGTTCTCCTTGTAGGACTTTCCCGTGAGTTGTTCGACGATCATGGCAAGCAGCACGTAGTTCGTGTTGCTGTATTCCATCTTCGAGCCCGGCTCGAACGTGAGATCGCACGCTTTCAGCCGCCCGAGGAAGATCTCGTCGGTGATCTCGCCGCGGTCCAGCGCTTCGACCGTTTCTTCGTCTCCGAAAAAGACTTCGGCGTCGTTGGCAAAATCGACGATGCCCGAGCGCATGTGCAGAAGGTCGAAGACCGTCATTTCGCCCGCTTTCGCATAGTCCGGGAAGAACTTTGCGACCTTGTCGGTCAGCGCCAGCCTGCCCTCCTCGATCAGCTTGAAGATCAGAACCGCGGTGTGCATCTTGGTGAGCGAGCCGATCTCGAACGTCGAAAGCGGTGTGACCGTCTCGCCGTTCCGATCCTTCGACCGCGCGCCGCAGGCAAAGATCACGTCCTCGTCCGTCGCGATCAGGATGCTTGCGCGGATCTCCTGCTCCCGCACGGTTTCGATGAGCTCCCTGACACACGCCGCATAGTCCGGCTTTTCGGAAAACCACATGTTTTCATCGGCATAGCCGAGCGCTGCCGCGCCGTTCTGCGCGGTCAGTTCTTTGGTTGCGTTTTCACAGATTGTATGTTTCATAAGCTTCTCCTTTTGTTCTTTTATTTCTTTTGCCATTCTGTCGGTCAGGGGCAGCACCGCGACGTCCTCGGCGTCCTCCTCGTCGTCGCAGTCCTTCTCCCCGGTCGGAATAAAGCCGAACGACGTATACAGATGCTTTGCGGCTTCGTTGTTCGGTTCGTAGGTCGTGGAAAACCGTTCGGACGGTCCGTCCGGGAACGTCAGCACCCAATCCAGCAGCAGATGCAGAGCGTCCCTGCCGTAACCGCGCCTCTGATACTGCTGTCCGATCATGAACCGCCACAAAAGATAGCATTTGTTGACGGACTCCGGGCTTCCCTCCTCTTCGACGTCATGTCCGATCATCGCAAAACCGACCGGCGTATCTCCGTCGATGATGCCGAAGCACTGCACGAACTGACCGTTACTCAGACGCGCATACGCCTCCGCCATGCTGAAGCGGTTCGACGCCACGAACTGTTTCTGTTCCTCGCTCACCTCGAGATCGTACAGAGCGAGAAAGTTATCTGCATTGATCTTTTCGAGATGCAGGTTTTTATTCTTTAATTCATATCCCTTCATGTTCATTCTCTTTTATCCTCGTAAATATCCATATAAAAAGCGGACCGGGCAAAGCGCTGCCGGTCCGCGGTCGATTTGTATGAAAAAGCAGAATGCTCCTGCACACAATCAGACGACGGCGTATTCCGCTTCCGCTGTCCGGAAGCAAAACACCCTTCGGATTCGGCGATGCTCTTTGTCGCAAAATGTTCTGTGTGCAGTCTTTTTTCGGGTAAGGAACAATACGCGTCGGTCACAAAATACGCCCTGCGGACGATTCGTTTTCACGGCTCTGGTTCCTTTTTGTGAAATTCCGGCTGCACGCCGTCAATGCCGTTCGGCTTGACGTACAGATCACTATGCGGTAAAAATCATCGGTCGACCTTCCTTTCCGATTCTTCCGCGTTCCCTCGGGATCGCGGCGCAGGCTCATTCAGCCCTGAATTGCATTATACACGATGCCGTACGGTTTTGCAATAAGAAAAAGTCCCCGAAAAGGGACTTTTGGGTTGATGGATCCTTCAGTTCCCGCGGAAATACCGGACCGCCGATTCGAACAGATGGCTGTCGTAACTGCCGGGGACGTTTTTGTAAAGATCCGCGCCGATGCGTTCGGAGTGTCCCATCTTGCCGAGGACTCTGCCGTCCGGCGAGGTGATGCCTTCGACGGCAAGGACGGAACCGTTTGGATTGAATCGCAGATCGGAGGTCGGAACGCCGTTCAGGTCCACGTACTGCGTGGCGATCTGTCCGTTTCGGATCAGCTCTTGAAGGACGGCGTCGGAGGCGATGAAGCGTCCTTCGCCGTGGGAGATCGGCACGCTGACGATCTCGCCGACCCGAAGTCCCGAGAACCACGGCGACTTGTCGGAAACGATGCGGGTGCGCACGATGCGGGACTGGTGGCGTCCGATCGTATTGAACGTCAGGGTCGGGCTGTCCGGATCCGGACCGGTGATCCTGCCGTACGGCACGAGCCCGAGCTTGACGAGCGCCTGGAAGCCGTTGCAGACGCCCAGCATCAGACCGTCGCGCTGCTCGAGAAGCGTCGTCACGCCTTCGCGGATCGCCGCGTTCCGGAAGAACGCGGTGATGAACTTGCCGCTGCCGTCCGGTTCGTCGCCGCCGGAAAAGCCGCCCGGGATGAAGACGATCTGCGCGCTCTGCAGCGCTTCGGCGAAGCGATCCACGGAACGGCGGATGCCGTCGGCGGAAAGGTTGTTGATGACCAGGATCTCGGGCTCCGCCCCCGCTTCGCGAACGGCTCTTGCGCTGTCGTATTCGCAGTTGGTGCCGGGGAACACGGGGATCAGAACACGCGGCTTTGCGCAGCGGACGGCGGGTGCGATCCGGCGTTCGGCATGATAGGAAAGCGCCTCATAGGTCTCTGTTTTTTCGTCGATCCCGGCAGGATAGACGGATTCGAGACGGCGTTCCCATCTTTTGCGCAAATCTTCGGCGTCCAGAGACGTTTCGCCGTATGTGAAGAACGGCGTTTCGGTGACGACGCCGACGGGCTTGCCGTCCGGAACCTTTTCAGTGACTTCCGCAAGGAAGGAGCCGTACTGCTTTTGCGTCAGTTCCGGCACGGAGAGCTTTTCATCGAAGCGGAATCCGAAGCCGTTTCCGAAGCACATTTTCAGCACGCCCTCCAGGATCCCGCCGAAGCCGACGGCCCAACACGCCGTAACGATCCCGGTGCGCTGCAGCGCGGTGATGCGGTCAAACAGTTTTAACAGCGACGCGGCCTTGGGAAGACCGTTTTCGTCCCGCTCCGGAGCGAACAGGACCACGGAACGACCCGGCGCTTTGCACTCCGGAGAAACGATATGCGCGGTTTTGTCGGTCGTGACCGCGAAGCTCACGAGCGTCGGCGGCACGTCGAGCGTTTCAAAGGTGCCGGACATGGAATCCTTGCCGCCGATCGCGCCGACGCCGAGTTCCGTCTGCGCGCGGAATGCGCCGAGCAGCGCGGACAGCGGCTGTCCCCAGCGCTTCGGATCACGTCCGGGCTTTGCGAAATATTCCTGGAAGCTCAGGTAGACGTCCTCGAACTTCGCGCCGGAGGCAACCAGTTTGGAGACGGAATCCGCCACGGCAAGATACGCGCCGTGATAGGGGCTCAAAGAGGACAGATACGGATCGAACCCGTACGCCATCAGCGAACAATCGTCGGTGTGTCCCTGCTCCGCGGCGATCTTATGGACCATTGCCTGAATGGGCGTCAGCTGGTTTTTGCCGCCGAACGGCATGAGCACGGTCCCCGCGCCGATGGTGGAATCGAAGCGTTCGGACAGCCCGCGGTGCGAGCAGAGATTCAAATCGTCCGTCACCCGCTTGCATGCCGTTTCAAAGCTCGTTTCCGCAGCCGGTTCTTCCTTTTGCGGCGCGGCGGTTTCGATGTCGATATGCTTTTCCGCGCCGTTGGAATCCAGAAACGCGCGGCTGAGGTCCACGATGCGCTTTCCGTTCCATTCCATGACCAGGCGCGGTTCCTCCGTGACCTTCGCCACGACGCACGCCTGCAGGTTTTCCTGCGCGGCAAGTTCGAGAAACCGTGCGGCGTCCCCGGACGCGACCACGACCGCCATGCGCTCCTGCGATTCGGAGATCGCAAGCTCGGTGCCGTCCAATCCTTCATACTTGCGGGGAACGGCATTGAGGTCGATCTTTACGCCGTCCGCCAGCTCGCCGATGGCGACGCTGACGCCGCCCGCGCCGAAATCATTGCAGCGCTTGATGAGCCGGGCGGCTTCGGGCGACCGGAACAGGCGCTGCAGCTTGCGCTCCTCGGGCGCGTTGCCCTTCTGTACCTCGGCACCGCAGACCTCGACGGAATGCGTCGTATGCGCTTTGGAGGAGCCGGTTGCGCCGCCGATGCCGTCCCTGCCGGTGCTGCCGCCGAGAAGGATCACGACGTCGCCGGGCGTGGGGCGTTCCCGCCGAACGTTCGCCTGCGGCGCCGCGGCGATGACCGCGCCGATCTCCATGCGCTTTGCGGCGTAGCCTGGGTGGTAAAGTTCTTCGACAAGACCGGTGGCGAGACCGATCTGATTGCCGTAGGAGGAATAGCCCGCGGCGGCCGTCGTGACCAGCTTGCGCTGCGGGAGCTTTCCGGGGATCGTTTCGGAGACCGGCGTCGTGGGATCCGCCGCGCCGGTGACGCGCATCGCGCCGTAGACGTACGCTCTGCCCGAAAGCGGGTCGCGGATCGCCCCGCCGATGCAGGTGGCGGCGCCGCCGAACGGCTCGATCTCGGTCGGATGGTTGTGCGTTTCGTTCTTGAACAGCAAAAGCCACGGTTCCGGCTTGCCGTCCACGTCCACCGTGATCTTAACAGTGCAGGCGTTGATCTCCTCGGACTCGTCGAGCTTTATGAGCTTGCCCTTTCGCTTGAGATCGCGCACCGCGATCGTGGCAAGGTCCATGAGGCACGGCGGCTTGGTCCTGCCGAGCTCTTTGCGCAGCGCGAGGTAATCTTCGTATGTTTTCTGCAGTTCCGGGTCCTCGAAGCGCACGCTGTCGATGATCGTATGGAACGTGGTATGCCGGCAGTGATCGGACCAGTAAGTGTCGATCATTTTAAGTTCTGTGATCGTGGGATCCCGTCCCTCGTCCCGGAAATATGCCTGACAGAAGGCGATATCGCCCTCGTCCATGGCAAGCCCGTACTCGCGGATCATGCGCGACAATTCCGCTTTGTCCAGCGTCCGGAAGCCGTCCAGCGTGCGGACGGCGGTCGGGATCTCGTAGGGCGTTTTCAGCGTCTCGGGCAGTTCCTGCGCCGCTTCCCGCGCCTCGACGGGGTTGATGACGTATTTTTTGATCCGGACAAGGTCCTCCGCGTTCAGCGCGCCGTAAAGGGCATAGACCTTCGCCGAGCGGATCACGGGGCGCTCGGACTGAAAGAGGATCTGGATGCACTGCGCGGCGGAATCCGCCCGCTGGTCGAACTGTCCGGGAAGATATTCCACGGCAAAGACGGCGTCGGCGTCGGAAAGATCGACGGCTTCCGCGGCGGCGTCCACCTGCGGTTCGGAAAAGACCGTTGAAACTGCGGCTTCGAACTGCTCCCGGCTGATCGCTTCGGCGTCGTACCGGTTCAGGATGCGGACCTTTTTGAGCCCCGCGATCCCGAGAAAGGACTTCAGCTCGCTGCAGAGCGCTTCCGCCTCCTGCGCAAAGCCGGGCTTTTTTTCTACATAGATGCGATAGACCATATCAATCCTCCGGTGCCGCCAGCGCACGTTTCCCGATGTCCCGGCGGTAATAGACGTTTTCAAACCGGATCTGCTCCGCCGCGGCGTACGCTTTTTGCAGCGCTTCTTTAAGCGTCGGCGCGGTTGCCGTGACGCCGAGCACGCGTCCGCCGGACGTGACGAGCTGTCCGTCCTGTTCCTTGGCGCCCGCTGTAAAGATCTCGGCGTCCAGATCGTCCGGAATGCGGATGGGGAATCCCTTTTGATAGGATCCGGGGTACCCCTCGGACGCCAGGATCACGCAGGCGGCTGCGCCGTCGGAGAATTCCACGGGACAGTCCGCAAGCCGTTCTTCGGTCACCGCCTGCATGACCGTCAGAAGATCGGTCTTCAGAAGCGGCAGGACCACCTGCGTTTCGGGATCGCCGAAGCGGCAGTTGTATTCAATGACCTTCGGACCGTCCTTGGTCAGCATTAGCCCGAAATAGAGACAGCCCTTGAACGGACGGCCCTCCGCTGCCATGGCGCGGACCGTGGGCAGGAAGATCTCCCGCATGCAGCGGTCTGCAACCTCCGGGGTATAGAAAGGATTCGGCGCAACGGTTCCCATGCCGCCGGTGTTCAATCCGGTATCGCCGTCTCCCGCCCGCTTGTGGTCCATGGAAGAGACCATCGGAACGACGGTTTTGCCGTCCGTAAAGGAAAGCACGGAGATCTCCGGTCCCTCAAGGTATTCCTCGATCACGATGCGCTCGCCGCTTTTGCCGAAGCGCTTGTCCTCCATCATGGCGCGGACGGCTTCCTTTGCCTCCGAAAGCGTCTGCGCGATGATCACGCCCTTGCCGAGCGCGAGTCCGTCCGCCTTGATGACCGCAGGCATGGGGGCGGTTTCAAGATAGCGAAGCGCCGCCGCCGTATCGTCGAAGGTCTCGTAACGCGCCGTGGGAATGCCGTAGCGCTTCATCAGTTCCTTTGCAAAAACCTTGGACGCTTCGATGATCGCGGCGTTCTTCCGCGGACCGAAGCAGGGCACGCCGATCGCTTCCAGCAGATCCACCGCGCCCATGGCGAGCGGATCGTCCGGCGCTACCACGGCGTAGTCGATCCTTTGCTCCTTTGCAAATCGCACAATGCCGTCGAGATCCGTTGCGGAAACGGGGACACAGATCGCGTCCCTTGCGATGCCGCCGTTGCCTGGCAGACAGTAAAGCGCGGTGACGTTCGGATTTTCCTTCAGTTTTTTGACGATGGCGTGCTCGCGCCCGCCGCCGCCGATCACCATGATTTTCATATCGTACTCCTCAATGATGGAACAGCCTTAAGCCCGTAAAGCACATGACCATGCCGTGCCTGTTACAGCAGTCGATGACCGCGTCGTCCCGGATGGAACCGCCGGGCTGCGCGACGTACTTCACGCCGCTTAAAAAGGCGCGTTCGATGTTGTCGGAGAAGGGGAAGAACGCGTCGGAGCCGAGCGCGACGTTTTGCACGGTATTCAGGTACGCGCGCTGCTCTTCCGGGGTGAAGGGCTCCGGACGGCGGGTAAAGAACCGCTGCCAGACGCCCTCGGCGCAGACGTCCTCCTCATTCCGGTTGATATATCCGTCGATCACGTTGTCGCGGTCGGGACGCGCCATCTTCGGCAGAAACGGCAGATCCAGGACCTTGTCCGCCTGCCGCAGGAACCAGGTGTCCGCTTTGGAGCCCGCAAGCCGCGTGCAGTGGATGCGGGACTGCTGCCCCGCGCCGACGCCGATCGCCTGTCCGTCCACGGCATAGCAGACCGAATTGGACTGCGTATATTTGAGCGTGATCATGGAAACGATCAGATCGCGCACTGCGCTTTCGGGCAGGTCCCTGTTTTCGGTCGCAATGTTGTGAAGCAGGGAGGCGTCGATTTTGCTGTCGTTGCGTCCCTGTTCAAAGGTCACGCCGAAGACCTGCTTGTGCTCCTTTGCGGCGGGAACGTAGTCCGGGTCGATCTTTACGATGTTGTAGCCGCCCTTGCGCTTGGTTTTCAGGATCTCGAGCGCTTCGGGCGTGTAGCCCGGCGCGATCACGCCGTCGGAGACCTCGCGCTTGATGAGAGAAGCGGTCAGCGCGTCGCACTCGTCCGAGAGCGCAACCCAGTCGCCGAACGAGCAGAGCCGGTCGGCGCCGCGCGCTCTTGCGTACGCGCAGGCAAGCGGATTTTGATCGAGATCGGGAATGTCGTTCACGAAGCAGGCTTTCTTGAGCCGCTCCGGCAAAGGCAGACCGACGGCTGCGGAGGTGGGACTGACATGCTTGAAGGACGCCGCGGCGGGCAGTCCCAGCGCCTGCCTGAGCTCCCGCACCAGCTGCCAGGAATTCAGCGCGTCCAGAAAATTGATGTACCCCGGGCGCCCGTTGAGGACCTCGACCGGCAGATTGCTCCCGTCCTCCATATAGATGCGGGCGGGCTTTTGATTGGGGTTGCAGCCGTATTTCAATTCAAATTCGTTCATGCTTGCTCCTTACCGATTGCGATTGATGATGCGTTCCGTATACGTTCCGGATTTCAGTTCGACGAAGCGGACGTACAGGGAGATGCGGTTGTCCGGGTCCAGATTGTCCCAGAGCGACGCAGTGAATGCGTCGATGTCATCGCCGAGCTTCACGCGCTCCGGCTCACCCGAAAACGTGGGCAGCGGCTTTCCGTCCCGGAGATAGGTGTGGATGAAATGTCCGAGCCCGGGCACGGCAGGATAGGAAAAGGTATGGCGGGCACAGCCGGTCCCCGCAGCGTCGATGCTTTTCAGGATGCTCATCTCGTACCGAGGCGCAGTCGGATCCAGTGTGAACAGCCCGCTGATGCGCGGCGTAAAGTTCGGCGCGTCCGGCTCGAAACAGCGGGATTCCAGCGATTCGGAAAAGGATTTCCCCGCCTTAAGGCCCTCAAAAACGGTGTCGGTCTGATTGCCGTTGGTGACGATCAGCCTGTTTTCATACTGCCGGAGCGCGGCATAGATGATGAGGCTCGGATCCTCCACCTTTGAAGCGTCGAAGGGCTCGGTGAAGACTTCGCCGTTTCGGACGGCAAAGATCCGGTTCCGGGAATTTGCGCTGCGGCCCATGATGAAGTACGCCGCAACGGCGCGCGTTCCGTCCTCCGTCCGTCCCAGAACGATGCCCCTGCCGGGGTAGGCGTTGCCGCGGACACGGTCCGCGATCGGAAGAGATTCGTAAATATCCATATTATGCTCCTGCAAGAATTTGTTCGGAAACCAGTTCCACCGCTTTCGGCAGCAGAATCCATTCCGCCTGCTCCATGACACGGCGCTGCAGTGTTTCGGGCGTATCTTCCGGAAGGATCTCCACCGCCTTCTGCAGCAGGATCTCACCGCCGTCCGGGATCTCGTTGACGAAGTGAACGGTCGCGCCGGTGACCTTGACGCCGCGCGCAAGCGCCGCCTCGTGGACGTGCAGACCGTAGTAGTCCTTTCCGCAGAAGGACGGGATCAGCGCCGGATGGATGTTGAGGATGCGGTGATCCCAGCGGCGCGTGAAATCGGGGGAGAGGATGACAAGAAAGCCCGCCAGAACGATGAGGTCGATCTTTTCGCGCTCCAGCGCGTTCTGCAGCTCGCGTTCAAAGGCTTCTTTGCCGCCCAGTGCTTTCGGGGAAAGCGCCAGCGCCGGAATGCCCGCGGTCTTCGCCCGCTCCAGCGCGTAGGCGTTCGGCTTGTTGGAGACCACCAGCGCGATCTCGGCGCTTCGGATCACCTTGCCCCTTGCGTCCAGGATCGCCTGGAGATTCGTGCCGCCGCCGGAGACCAGGACCGCGACGCGGACCTTGCCGTTCAGCATAGCTCGATCCTCCGCTCGCCACGGACGATCTCGCCGAGGACATAGGCGTCCTCGCCCTGCTCACGCAGGACGGCAAGCGCGGCGTCGGCGTCCTTTGCCGACACTGTGAGGCACATGCCGACGCCCATGTTGAAGGTGTTGAACATATCACGGCGGGAAATGCCGCCGGTTTTTTCGATCAGCTCGAAGATCGGCAGGACACGCACGTCCTGTTCACGGATCCGAGCGCAAAGCCCCTCGGGGATCATACGCGGGATGTTTTCATAGAAGCCGCCGCCGGTGATGTGCGAAACGCCCTTGACCCGGATCTTCTCCATCAGCGCGAGCACGGGCTTTACATAGATGCGGGTGGGGGTGAGCAGGGTCTCGCCCAGGGATTTGCCGCCGAGCGCTTCCACGGGCGCGGTGAGGTCGGCGTGCTCCGCGTCGAAGACCTTGCGCACCAGAGAAAAACCGTTGGAGTGGACGCCGCTTGACGGCAGGGCGATGACGACGTCCCCGGGTTCCGTCTCGGCATTGTTCAGAATACGGTCCCGGTCCACCACGCCGGTGGAATAACCCGCGAGATCGTATTCGTTTTCGGGATAGAAGCCGGGCATCTCGGCGGTCTCGCCGCCGATCAGCGCGCAGCC
>CAMPAN010000046.1 GCA_946631895.1 uncultured Clostridia bacterium | reverse complement strand
TTCCGGCTCGGGTTCGGGTTCGGGCTCGATGATCGGTTCCGGTTCGGATACAGGTTCGGGTTCCTGTTCGGACACAGGTTCCGGTTCGGGTTCGGCAGTCAGTTCCGGTTTCGCTTCCGGCTCGGGTGCAGGTTCCGGTTCGGGTTCTGCTGCCGGTTCCGTTCGCGAGACGATGGTGATAAACGGTACGGGCTCCGGTTCAAGGTCAGGTTCCGGCGCTTCTGTGTCGGAGACGGTACGCTTTGCGAAGGTCTGTTCCTCCGTCGGCTGCGGACGCGAGACGATGCGGATCAACGGTTCCGGCTCGCGATCTTCCGTCTGCATGCCGAACGGCGTTTCCGTCGCTGCATCCGGCGCACGGAATCCGCGCGGCGAAGGCATCTGTTCTGCCGCAGCGGGCGGTACCGCTGCCGCGGCGGGCGGTGTGATGACCGGTGCGGACGGACGGCGGAATACAAACGTGCCGGGATCCGGCTTCGCTTCCGCAGGGCGACCGGTCTTCGGTATCTCGTGCCGGACCGTTTGCTGCTGCGCCGCGGGTGTTCCGGCGCCCTTCGTTTCATACCGCGGACGGACCGGTTCGGGTTTCGGAACGGTCGGACGTTCGGGATGCTTCTTTTGCAGGGCGGTCCGGTCGATCGCCTCAATTTTGGCGGAATCGGGTTTCCCCTCGGGTTTCGGCTGCGTCTGTGCCGCCGCGCCCGTCGCGGGACGGTCGAACCGACCGGTCGCAGGCTGTGCGGGTCTGCCGATCCGTTCGGGACCCGGCTGCGCGCGTCTCAGATCCGTGCGTACGGTCGTCTGCTCCTGCGAAGGCTTCCGGAACTGTCCGGTCGCGCCCTGCGCCGGTTTTTCCGGTGCGTTCGGTTTTGTTACCGGCAGCACGCGCGTTCCGTCACGATCCGAACGGGTCGGCGCGGGTTTCGGTTCCTGCGCGGCATTCAGTCCTTCGCGCCGGAGGCTTTCGCGCAGTCCGCGCTGATAGGCTTCCCTGCGCTCCCTCGCCTCCTCCTCGGTGAGTTCGCCGTAATTTCTGAGCTTGATCGGGGCGGTATAGCCGAACCGTTCCGTCGGCGAATCGGAGAAGAGCTGTTTTTCGGTACGCCGCTTGGTCGAACGCATCGCGCGTTCGAGGTCCTCCTCGAATTCGGCGGGCAGACGCCTCTTGATGCGGACCTCCACGATATACAGGGCGATACAGATGATCCCGAGAATACCCGCGATGATGAGCCCGATGAAGGACACCGTGCGCACGACGCCTGTATATTTCTCGTCGAGATCCCTGAGATAGGGATTGTCCGTTTCCACAATGATACGGTCCGGTTTCTTATCGGTAAAGTCCTTCAAAGAGGACAGATCGAGCACCACGGTTTCGGTCGAACAGGGCTGCCCCGCCGGATCGACCGCATCGAGACGGAATCTGAGCTCCCGGATGCCGTCCAGCTGATAGGTCTGCGTATAGTACCGGTCGCCGTTGCGGAGTTCCTCGTACTCGATGACCTTGCCGAACAGGGTAAGCTCGTAAAGCACGGCGTTGTGCATTTTCATTTCGCCGCTGTTGCGGATGTGAAACTGAATCGAGGCGCAGAGCTTTCCGTTTTCATCGTAATACGGGGATTGCAGAACCGCGGACAGCGAAATACGCACGGCGTCGGACGCGACGTACGGCAGCACCTCGTAATCGTTCGGGTCCTCGACCGTCAGCGTTTCGCCGAAGGCGTCGACCGCCGTTGCATGGAACCGCACGGTGCGGACGGTGTCGGCGGAGACCGCAGGCTTCACAAAATAGTGCACCGTCTTGACCTGATCCGCGGCAAGGTCGAACGCGCCGTCCAGCGGCGTATTGATCTCGTCGAACAGACGGATGTTCGTGAGCGTCTTGTTGCCCGCGTTCTTGACGGTGACGACAAACTCCGTGCCCTCGCTTGTCGCGGGGTACGGCTGTACGGAGAGCTTGAGATCGACGACGACGGATTCAACCGTAAGCACGTTTTCCGACGTCGCTTCCATTTCACGGCTGCGGGAGATATACTCGAGACGCGGCTTGAAGGTCATGTCCATCGTCCCCATGCGGTACTCGACCGGCACGGTGATCATCTGACCCGCGGAGATCTCGTTCGTTTCGAGTTCGATCGACTGCATGCTCTGTTCCGGATCGAACAGCTTCAGTCCGGTCATGTCGAATTCGGTATCGTTTTTGATCGTGTATTCCACGGTGAACGGCGTGTCCGTGCGCACGCGGTCGTCGCTGCACATGGCAAACACGGAGAGCTCCGGAACGATGAAGCGCTCGATCATCATCGAAGCGATCGCCTCGCGCTTGTGCGTCAGAAACGTCGCGTCGCCGGTCTCCTCGTCGACGATCGTTTCGGTTTCGTCCCATGAGAGCGTATAGAAGATCTCGACGTCAAGCTGATCCGAAGAGACCGCAACGTTATTGAGCTCGAACTCCTTCGACGCGCCGGCAAGAATTTCGATCCGCGGCTCCTCGAGCTCCATCTCCTGATTCTCATAACCGCCGGAGAGCTTCGCGTTTTCCAGGATGTAGTTTGATTCCGATTCGTTCCGGATTGTGAAAAGCAGGGTCGGAATCGTTCCGTCGCCCTCGAGCTCCGGCACCGGATCGCAGGTGATCGTGAGCTTGATCGGATGATCGCCGTCGGCAAATACGCCCGCCGGTACAAGAATGCCGGTGAGCAGGATCGCCGCTGTGCAGATGAAAAGCAGAATCCGCTTCATGTGTCCTCCGATCTTATGCTTCGGGTTCCGTAAACCCGTAATACCCCTCGTCAAACGCCTCCGCCGAAACGCGTCCCTCGGTGCGCTCGCAAAGCGCCTTCAAAAATGCGTCGGCACGGTCCGACCGGCAGCGGAACACGCAGTCGATCGCGTCGGAATAATCCGTCCGCTCGATCGCGCCGAAGCGGTTCAGAACGGTCTGTACGCCGTTCCAGTACGGATATTCCACGCGCAGCCGAAAACCCGTGCACGGAAGCATGTGCAGGATCCCCGCCGCCTCGACCGCGTCGGACGCCGAGCGCGTATAAGCACGCACCAGTCCGCCTGCGCCGAGCAGGATCCCGCCGAAATACCGCGTGGAGATCACGAGTACGTCGAGAACGTCGCGCTTTTTCAGAACCTCCATCATCGGAAGTCCCGCCGTTCCCTGCGGCTCGCCGTCGTCAGAATAGCGGGCGGCGCCGGAACGCAGCCGGTACGCGAAGCAGTTGTGCGTGGCGTCCCAATGCTGCTTGCGGATGCGCTCGAGGATCGCAAGCGCCTCCGCCTCCTCCGTCACGGGAAAACAGCGCCCGATGAAGCGCGAGCGGTTGATCACGTATTCCGTTTCCGAGGGGTTCGAAACCGTTTGATACGGCTTCAGCGCGACTGTTTCCAAATGATCCGCCTTTCGGTACATAATTTCTATTGTATTATAGCAAAAGACGATCCGATTTGCAACAAGCCCGCCGCATCGTTCACAGAACAGATGCAATTATGTCGCATCCGTTCCTTCACGCGCGTGTCAGGGACGCCGACCCCGGCTTCCCGCCGTGCATACAGGGCAATCCATAGTGAAGCCGAATGATCTCTCCCTCCGCCTCGCTTCGCTCGGCACCTCCCCCATCAGGTGGAGGTAAAACATTGGCGCGGTTTCCAACCTCCCCTTGTCAGGGGAGGGGGACCGCTTGCGGTGGTGGGGTAGCTGTGAAGTCCTGCATACCACCCCTTGATTCTCCTGCAGGACAAAATATAAAGGCTCTCCGGGATCGGAAAGCCTGAAAAGATGCGCGGATCGCTTACCAGCCTGCGGGGAGCGGCGCGCCGTCGGCGGCAAAGTACAGCCGGTATTCCGCGACTTCCGGTTCGTCGCCGATGCGGGCGACGTATTCCTCGCCGACCTTCAGCGTGACCCAGATGTCATACCCTTTGTGCCCGTCGTTGTAATCCACGATGCAGCCGTTCTTTTCCGCACGGAACCACAGCGTATGATCGAGCTCGATCCTGTTCATCCCATACCCCTCATAATGATAGGTATGCACCGTGCCGGACGGATCGCGCACGTACAGCGCCGCCGTCTCGCCGGGTCGGAACGTCGGCAGCGGCTCGGAACCGGCTTCCAGATAGGTGCCGTCATAGACCTTTTTCCCGAGGATCTCCACGATCGTGCCGACGATAAACGTATTATCCCCGTCCGTCGTGTCCGCCTGCATGGAATGGGAACGATACACTTTATACAGGATCGCCTCGTAAACGACCGTACCTCCGTCCGTGATTCGGTATTTGGTCGGGATGCACAGCACCGCAAGCGTCAGCACGGCCGCAGCGACGGCGATCCAGACGATGATCTTCTTTTTCTTCTGCATACGTTCTCCTCCGTTTCTTCGACGCCTTTCGGGGTCTCTGTATATAAGACAATGCGGCGCGCCGAAACGTTGCACCTGTTTACAAAGAACAGAAAAAGGGCGTCCGAAAATGCCCTTTGCGGTGTGAAATGCTTATTCCAACGGGATCTCGCTGGTGCAGTGCGGGCAGCGGGTTGCGTCGTCGGCAACTTCCTGCTTGCAGTACGGGCAGAGACGCGGCTTCTTCTCTGGTTCGGGTGCGGGTTCTTCCTTCTTCTTGGCCTCCTTCGCCTTGTCCTCCGCCTTTCTCAAAGCGCGGATCACGATGAAGATCGCAAGCGCGATCAGGATGAAGTACACGATCGCGGAGATGAACTTGCCGTAATGGAACACGGAGACGCCGGCTTCCGCCATGGCTTCCGCGGTGTGCGCCGTTCCCTCGGGTACGTCGCCCAGCGGGATAAACCACTGCGAGAAGTCCGCCTTGATGATGAGACCAAGAAGCGGCATGATGATGTCGTTGATCAAAGACGTTACGATCGCGCCGAACGCGCCGCCGATGATAACGCCGACCGCCATGTCGACCACGTTGCCCTTCAGAGCAAACGCTTTGAATTCGGATAAGAACTTTTTCATGTTTGAACCCCCTTATGGATTTTTTACGGAATATATTATAGCACCGGCGATTCAAAAGAGCAACAGATATTTTATGCCCCGCAAGGGCATTTCATTCCCTGCGGGGCACGATATGGCTTCGCCTCGATATGCCTGCGGCCCGATATGTCCCTTCGGGACCCGATATGCGGCTTGCGCTGCGAAATGAATCAGGTTGATTCCCCGCAAGGAGAATCTTTCTGAACGTTCCGCAGGGATATATCACACGCCGAAGGCGTATTTCACCCGCACGCTGCGCGGATATCACTGCATCCTGCACGGGGGTTCGACCACGATGGAGCGGGCTTTGGTTTCGCGGACGCGGTTTTTCAGCGCGCCGATCAGTGCGCAGACGAGGAACGTGAGCACGTGTACGGCGATGATCGTGGGACCGGGCTGCGCTTCGATGAGAAGCGACAGGAAGAAGCCCAGGAAGAAGCAGCCGAGCGACAGCGCAGCGGACGTGATCATGACCGAACGGAAACGCTTTGCGACGCGCATCGCGGACAGCGCCGGGAAGATGATAAGCCCCGACACCATGATCGCGCCGACCATCTTCATACCGATGACGACCGTGACCGCGGTGAGCGCGGCGAGCATCATCGAATAGACGCTGACGTGCACGCCGGTCGCCTTGGCGAAGCTGCGGTCGAACGTGACGCTGAAAATGCGCGTATAAAACAGGATGAACAGGACGACCGCTACGACCGACACGGCGACGGTGATCCACATGTCGGCGTCCGAAAGCAGCGCCATCGACGCCGTTCCGAACAGGGAATTGCAGATGTCCTGATACTGATTGTCCGAGAGACGGAACAGCAGCGTACCGATCGCGATCGCGCCGGTCGAAAGCACGGCGATCGCCGCGTCGCCCTGCATGCGGCGCTTTTCGGTGAGCCACATCAGCACGAACGCCGCGAGCATGACGATCGGCAGGGACACCGCCATCGACGCCTGTCCGACGTGCAGCACGGTTGCGATCGCAAGCGCGCCGAATCCGACGTGAGAGAGACCGTCGCCGATCATGGAGTAGCGCTTCAGAACGAGCGTGACGCCCAGAAGACTGGCGCAGAGCGAGACGAGCGTGCCGACCGTGATCGCGCGGATCATAATTTCCGGCATGGTCTGAAAGATGGATCCGATCGTACTCATAGCGTTGTCTCCTCGATGTATTTGCGTCCGACGGGGCTGTTCCGGTACGCCTGCGCCGTGCCGATAAACAGCGGATGGCAGGAAAGGTGCAGGATGTGCGTGCAGTCGCGCACCGCCTCCTCGATGTCGTGCGAGACCATGATGACGGTCATGCCCTGACTGTTGACCGTGTGCAGAAGCCGGTAGAAATCCGCCGTCACGACCGGGTCAAGCCCCGTCGTCGGTTCGTCGAGCACGAGGCATTTCTTGGTCGCGCACAGCGCGCGCGCCAGAAGAACGCGCTGCTGCTGTCCGCCCGAAAGCTCCTGATAGCTCTGCTTTTCGATCGGCAGGATGCCGAGCATCTCCATGTTCTTTCGCGCAAGCGCGCGCTCGTGTTTTCCGTAGAACGGCTTCATCCCGCGCCAGCCGATCGTGCCGGACAGCACGACCTCCCCGACCGACGCCGGGAAATCCTTTTGAATGATGCTCTGCTGCGGCAGATACCCGATCTCGTTGGGTTTCAGTCCCTCGCCGAACACGATCCTGCCGGACGCACACGGAATGAGCCCGAGAAGCGCTTTCATCAGCGTCGTTTTGCCGGAGCCGTTTTCGCCGACGATGCCCCAGAACTCGCCCGCGTTCACGGAAAAGCTCACGTCATGCGCGACATTTGCGCCGCCGTACGACAGCCCTACGCCTTCAAAGGTAATCAACGACATTTATCCCACCGCCTTTTTGATGCTGATAAGGTTCTGCCGCATGAGATCGAGGCAGGTCACGCCCGCTTCGAAATCCTCGCGGCTTACGTTGTGGCACGAATGCAGCAGCCACGTTTCGCAGCCCGTCGCCTTTGCGATCGTGTCTGCGATCTTCCGGTCCGAAAATTCGATATAGAACACGCCGGGCAGCTGCTCTTCGCGGACGCGCCCGATCAGGAACGCAACGGTCGAAAGCGCAACCTCCTCGTTTGAGGAACAGCCGGGCAGCGCCGCATAATACGTGAGCCCGAGTTCCTCGCAGAGATAGCGGAACGGAAACCGCTCCGCAAACACGACGGTCATGCGCTTTGCGTTCTGCATGACGGCACGGTACTCCGCGTCGAGCGCTTCAAGCTCTTTCCGGAAGGCGTCGGCATTTGCGCGCAGCGCGTCCGTTTCGTCCGGCAAAAGCCGGCAGAGCGCGTCGCAAAGTCCTTCCGTGATGCGGATCGCGTTTTCCGGGCTCGTCCACACATGCTCGTCCGCTTCCGGCTCGTCCTCCGCCCTGCCCTGCATGCCCTCGACGTGCTCCTCGTCGACCGTGTCGACAAGATCAATCAGCGCGACGGCGTTGAGCGTGCGATCGCTCTTTTCGAGAAGATCCGAAACCCATCGGTCCGTTTCTCCGCCGACGTACACAAGCAGGTCGGCGTTCAGGATTTCCGTCATTTCCTTTAAGCTCGGATCGAACCCGTGGATCTCCGTGCCGGGTTTGGCAAGCAGCCTAAGCTCCACGCGGTCGCCCGCGATCTGCCGGATAAAATCATACTGCGGGAAAATCGTGCAGACGACGACCGGCCTGTCCTTCGCTTCTGCGGGATTTGCGCACGCGAAAGAAGCGGCAAGCAGCAGCGCGCACAAAAGCAGCGCGATCGTGCGTTTCATTTCGATCCTCCCTTTCCCCGCGTCAGGAGTTTCGCGACCGGCGAACGGTGCACGCGCATCGCGCCGACCGGACAGAATTCCTGACAGCAGAAGCATTTGATACAGTGTCTGCGGTCGATGACCGCTTTCTTTTCGCGGATGGAGATCGTGTGCGCCGGGCAGATGTCGCGGCATTTGCCGCAGCCGACGCAGGCGCTTTTTTTCACCTTCGGCTTCGATTCGAGGCACGTATTCATCATGCCCCGGACCGCTTTTCCGAATACGGTCCTTCCGCCGACGAACAGCAGGCTGTTGCGGTTCCGGATGATCTCGAAATCCGTCTGCAGAAACGTCTTCCAGTCCCCGTCGATTTCAAGCGCTTCTGCGGTGTCCGGGCAGAGATCGCGCCTGACCGCCGCAGCGATCGTGGGAACCTCCGAAGGGGTAAGCCCGATGAGTGTCGCCGCAAGGACGTCGAGGCAGTGCGGATTCTTCGACGCAAGCAGAGCGCCGATATGCTTCGGCTTGCCCTGCGTGGGACCGTTGCCCTCCATCGCCGTGACCGCGTCGCAGATGTGCAGCACCGGTCTGAAATGCTCGTCGAGGTCGACGATCATATCCGCAAAGTCGTTCGGGTTCGGAAAACGGTAATGATACTCCGGCTTCATCGTGCCGGGGATCGTGCCGAACAGGTTCTTCGCGGCGGCGGAAAGCGACATCATCCCGTGCGATTTCAGCTTGCAGAAATTGATGATCGCATCGCAGGAATCGAGCCAGCCGGTATAGGTGAAGCGCTTCGCCTGCACCGCATGCCCGTCGTATGCGTCCTTCTCGGAGAAATCGCGGTTCAGCTCCGCGCCGGCTTCCTCCGCGATCGAAAGCTCGGACAGCGAATAGACGCGGTTCAGAACCGCTGCGTTATAGAGATTGCCCGGGCTGTCGCCGATCACGACGGACGCGCCGCGCGCTTTGAGAAGCCGTGTCAGCGCCGCAAGCAGCACCGGATGCGTGGTGATTGCCCGATCCGGTTTTGCGCCCGCAACGAGGTTCGCCTTGATGCCGACTCGCATGCCGGGGCGCACCCAAAGAAGCCCGCCGAGCGGCTCCAATGCCGCTTTGAGCGCCGCTTCGCACACGTCCGGCGCGTAGGTTTCGCAGGGAACGATCGAAACAAGATTCGGATTCATTCGGTCATCCCCCGTACCAGCCGGATCTCGTCCGCGTATTCTTCGAGCTTTTCATGCGGCGTTTCGAGACAGAACGGCAGCGCCTTCAGCGCGGGGTGATTCACGATGCGGCGTACGCCGTCAAGTCCCAGAAATCCCTCGCCGATCGGCGCGTGGCGGTCCTTGTGCTGCCCGAGACCGAATTTGGAATCGTTGAGATGGATGAATTTCAGGCGGTCAAGCCCGATCACCCTGTCGAACCGTGTCAGCACGCCGTCGAGGTCGTTCACGAGGTCATAGCCCGCGGCGAAAACGTGGCAGGTGTCGAGACAGACGCCGACGCGGTCGTTCCGTTCCGTGCCGTCGATGATCGCGCGGACCGCTTCAAACGTGCCGCCGATCTCGCTGCCCTGTCCCGCCATCGTCTCGATCAGCACCGTCGTGTCGGTCGAACCGTCCAGGATGCGGTTCAGAAGCGCAGCCGTCTTTTCGATGCCGACGGCTTCGCCCTGCCCGACGTGCGAACCGGGATGGAAATTATAGAACGGCGTTTTCATCGCGGTACAGCGCAGAAGATCCTCGCGCATGCAGAGCTCGGCAAACTGCGCGGTCTCCGGCTTTTCGGCGCAGGGATTCAGGGTGTACGGCGCGTGCACGAGCACCGGCGCAAATGCGTTATCCTTTAGATACGCCAGCATGGCGGATGCGTCGTCCTCATTCAAAGCCTTCGCCTTGCCACCGCGCGGATTTCGCGAAAAGAACTGAAAGGTATCCGCGCCGAGACTCGACGCGGTCTTTGCCATTTTGAGAAGTCCGTCGGACGGCGACAGATGACAGCCGATGTGCAGCATGTTTCCCCCAAAGCCCATAATCAGGCAGTTTATGATTGCATCATTGTAACACAGAACCGTCCCGCGCGCAAGCGGTATTCATGGCGTAGCCATTTCATGTCCGTATGGCATTTCATGTACGCAAGCGCAATTCACAGATCCGCGAAAAGCGTTCCGCTTTTCTGCGTTTACTCCTCATCCGCCTGACGGCACCTTCCCCACATCAGGGGGAAGGCTTTTGTGGCGCAAAGTTCTTGCCTCCCCTGTGTAAGGGGAGGTGCCGAGCGAAGTGAGGCGGAAGGGTTGTCAAAGCCGCAGGTCAATTCATGCGCGGCGCGCAATTCATCCGCGAAAAGCGTTCCGCTTTTCTGCGTTTACTCCTCATCCGCCTGACGGCACCTTCCCCACATCAGGGGGAAGGCTTTTGGCAGCGCTGACACGTAGGCTCCCTTGTGTAAAGGGAGCTGTCGAGCGAAGCGAGACTGAGGGATTGTAAAGTCGGTGACCGCGCAAACGACAATTCTTCCGGGTTCCCTTCGTTCACTTGCCGATCCCGAAAAGACTGTCGATCGGTTGAACGACGCGTCGACAACCCCTCAGTCACCTATCGATGACATTGGACACTCCGCATACGCTTCGTTACAGCGGTGCCGTCGCGCGTTGAATCGCGCGTCGCCATCGTCCCCTTACACAGGGGAGCCGAGAAGTGTATCAACAGATCGTAGGGGACGCCGTCCTCGGCGAGCGCCGCAACAGCGGATCGGGAAGATACGATCTTCCCCTACGGTTTTCAATGAAAGCGCTGCTGCGCAGGGATCGATTGACGAAGGTTCTGCGATTCGTTATAATGAAGCTGTAAAAATGAGGAGGCGTCGAATGAGCAAGGCATTTGCGAACCCAAACAATCATAAACTGCAAACGGAACTTCTTGCCCCGGCGGGATCCATGGAAGCGCTTCAGGCGGCGCTGCGGTTCGGCGCGGACGCGGTGTACCTCGGCGGACCTTTACTGCAGCTACGCGCAAAGAGCGCGGGGTTTAC
>CAMPAN010000045.1 GCA_946631895.1 uncultured Clostridia bacterium | reverse complement strand
GGACCTTTCAGAAGCACGCCGTCGATCACCGGCATGGTATAGTAGATCGCGTCCTTGCGGACCGTCTTCATCTTCTCGACCGTGTCGAACAGCTCGTCTGGCGAGGCGCTTTTCAGCGCATCGAAGTCCGGAAAGCCGCCGACCTCCATAAACTGCAGCCAGTAGCTTCGCGCGGTTTCCGCAGGCTTCGGCAGGGAAAACTTCGGAAACAGCCCTGCGCCGGACATCATGATCGCGCGCCGGAACAGTCCCTTGAGATCGGGATTCAGGCACAGATACTGGATCGAGATCGCGCCAGCGCTCTGTCCCATCAGCGTGATGTTGTCCGGATCGCCGCCGAAATCCCTGATATGCGCGCTGACCCAGCGGATCGCCTGAAGCTGATCGTCAAGCCCGAAATTGCCTTCTCTGCCGTACCTTGCTTTCAGCTCTTCGTGGCAGAGATAGCCGAGGATCCCGACACGGTAGTTTGCAAAGACCGTGACGATCCCGCGCTCCGCAAGCGCCGAGCCGTCGAAGGTGTTTTCGCAGTTGATGCCGGAATCGAACCCGCCGCCGTAAAAGAACACGATCACCGGCGCGTTCTCCGCGTTTTTCGGCGTATAGATGTTGAGATTCAGGCAGTCCTCGTCATAGGTGAACGCCGTCCCCTCGCGAAACTCGCGGTAATAAAACAGCCGCGTCGGATGCTCGAAATGCTCGTGCCATGCGCGGTTCTGCGGACAGGCGGGACCCGGCTTTGTCGCGTCGAGCACACCGTCCCATCGGTCGACCGGCGCAGCGTACGCAAAGCGTTCCGCCTTTGCAAACGGTATGCCGAGAAAGCTCCGGCAGCGATCGTCTTCCCGCCCGCGGATCGTTCCCGGATCCGTATTCAGCAAAATCCCGGTTGTCGTATTCTGTTCCATTCCGTTCCTCCGTGACGCTCCGTCCGTTTTTTTCAGTATAACACACGCGCCGGCCCTTTTCCATGCTTTTTTCCGATTTTGCGCATACGGTCCGCTCCGGTTTTCAACCGCGCCGAAACAAAAAAGGCGGTGTGAAAACCGCCTTTCGGGATCGGATTGTCAGCCCTTCCGGGCGCTGAAAAGGATCTTGCGGGATCCGCCTTTATCGTCCGCCGCAACAAAGCCCGGTCCTGCAAATACGCATATGAATTCCCGCTCTTTTATTCGATCGTCAGAATATCCGAGAACCCGGTGACTTCGAAGATCTCCGAAATGATCTCGTTCGGATGCTGCACCTTCATGCTGCCCTGCCGGTTCATCGTCTTCTGCGCGGAAAGCAGCACGCGAAGTCCCGCCGAGGAGATATAATCGAGCTTTTCGAGATCGAACGTCAGTTCTTCGACGCCCCCGAGCGCATCCTTGAGCTCCGCTTCCAGGTTCGGCGCCGTTATGGTGTCCAGTCTGCCGGAAAGCGCGATCGTCAGCGCGCTGCCGTTTCTTGTCTTTTCAATCGTCATAGTTCTGTCTCCCTTCCGAAATCAAAATGCTTTTTCAATGACCATTTCCACGGAGTTGCCGCGAATGAAGATCTTAACCTCGTCCGCGAGCTTCGCCGTGATCGACTTTTCCAGTTCATCCCACTTCTCCGGCTCGTCGTTCTGATGCTCCTCGATCGCGCTCCGGTATGCGGACATCGACCAGCCGTACAGCATTGCATTCGGCGACATATCCACCGAAGCGTCGTAACCGACGACGCCGACATAGCCGTAGCCGTATTCCGTGGCAAAAGCGCCGGCGTCGGCCGCTTCGCCGAATCGCAGAAAGATATCCTTGAGACGTCCCATAAAGCCCTTCGCCGCGGCGTTCCTGCCGGAGGTCGACGTCTTCAGAAGCGCTTCGCGCATTTCGGGATCCACCTGAATTCTGGTCATAAGATGCAGCGAAAAGTGCATTTCCTCCGATTCCACCCAGTAGCGATACTGCGTCTGCCCGGTGATGGTTCTCAGCATCCCGGTCATTTCCTCCGCAAGCAGCTGCAGCCTCAGCCGGTCCTTTGCGCAAAGACCGCGGAAATCCGCGGCTCTCTGCGTCTCCGCAAGCGCACGCTCAATACCAGCGCCGTTCGGTTCTATTTGAATGACGTCCGATTTCATTTGATTCCTTTCCCGTCCGCCGCAGCGCGGCAGACGCTCTGATTCCGTTTGCAGATTCTATTTTACATGGAACGGCTTCACATTTCAAGAAGTTCCTGCGTTTTTTCCGAAAATAAAACCATGCTTTTGGCAGAGATCTGTGTTATACTGTATTATAATATGCCAGAGCATGCAACAAAGGAGATTGCTATGAACCTGTTTCCGTTAACCGGTCGGATCGATTCACAGAACGCAGCAAAGGTCGAAGCGCAGCTGATGGCGAAGCTGCCTCCCGAGGGGATGCCCGTTGTTCTCGACGCGGCGCACCTCGACTACATCTCCTCCGCAGGGCTTCGCGTGCTGCTGCGCATTCGCAAAACGCATCCGGACATGCGGATCATCAACGTCAATTCCGAGATCTATGAAATTCTTGACATGACCGGCTTCACCGAAATGATAACGGTGGAAAAGTCGTACCGCGTCGTTTCGATCGAGGGCTGCGAGGAAATCGGTCACGGCGCGAACGGCACGCTGTACCGCATCGACCGGGACAACGTGGTGAAGGTCTACCGCAACGCCGACGCGCTTCCGGACATTCAGCACGAGCGCGAGATGGCGAGGCTTGCGCTGATCCTCGGAATTCCCACCGCGATCTCCTACGACGT
The DNA here is from genome assembly GCA_946631895.1 of uncultured Clostridia bacterium. GTDB lineage: Bacteria > Bacillota > Clostridia > Christensenellales > CAG-138 > UBA3792. Next base: position 8,085 of record CAMPAN010000045.1, on the reverse strand, counting down.
CGTGAAGGTGAACGGCAGCTACGGTTCGGTTTTCGAGCTGTTGAACGCGCGTTCGTTTGCCAAGATCCTGAGCAGTCAGCCGGAAAAGTTCGACTGGTGCGTCAAGGAATTCTCCGTTATGCTCCGGAAGATCCACGAGACCGAGGTCCCCGAAGGGAAGCTGCCGGACATGAAGCAGACGGCGCTTTCCTGGGCGCAGTTCCTGGCGGATTATCTGCCGCAGCATGCTTTGGAAAAGCTGCTCCGGCTGATCGAAGCGGTTCCCGAGGACCATCATATGATCCACGGCGACTACCACACCAAGAACCTGGAGCTGCAGAACGACGAAGTCCTTCTGATCGACATGGACACGCTTGCCATGGGTCATCCGATCTTCGAGCTCGGCAGCATGTACAACGCATTTATCGGCTTCTCGGAAGTGGATCACGAAGCAATCAGGCGGTTCCAGGGCTTTGACTTCGAAACGTCGAAGCGGTTCTGGCACGAGACGCTGTCCGCATATCTCGGAACAACCTCCGCGACCAAGATCCGCGAGGTCGAAAACAAAGCCCGCATCGTCGGCTATACGCGTCTCATCCGCCGCGGAATCCGCCGCGGAGAGGTGAAGACCGAACGCGGACAGGCGGAAAACCGTCTCTGGACGCAGGAGCTGATCGATCTGCTCGAAACCGTCGACACGCTGACCTTCTCCCGCAACGAACTCACGATCGAAGCCGTCGCGGAGAATCTCGACGAAGTGCAGACCTTCCTCGAGGAGCGCCTTTCCGAAACCGCCTGCCCGCCGAAAGCGCGGATGCAGATCGGACTTGCCGTCGAGGAAATCTTCATCAACATCGCAAGCTATGCCTACGCGCCCGGGAAGGGTCCCGCGACCGTGCGGATCGAGTTCATTCCGGACGGCGTTTCCGTCACGTTCACGGATCACGGCATCCCCTATGATCCGCTGAAAAAAGCCGATCCGGACGTCACGCTTTCCGCAGAGGAACGGAACATCGGCGGGCTCGGCGTGTTCCTCACGAAAAAGCTCACCGACGACGTGCGCTATGAATACCGCGACGGACAGAACATCCTGACGATGGCAAAGAGGTTCTGAAACCCGCTATGGAGTTCACGCATCCGATCATCGACCTGCATATGCATTCCGCGGTCTCCGACGGCACCGATACGCCCGAAGAGCTTCTTTCGCATGTTCGGAAAGCGGGAATCCGTGTGTTTTCGCTCACCGATCACGACGCGATCTCGGGCTGCAGACAGGTTCATGCGCTGCTTAAGCCGGGCGATCCGCACTTTCTGTTCGGCGTGGAATTCTCCTGCAAGGACGCATACGGAAAATACCACATTCTGGGTTACGGGTACGATCCCGATGCGGCTTCGATCTGCGGCGTGGTAAACGCGGGGCATATGAACCGGTTGAAAAAGCTCGATCTCCGGCTGGACCGGCTCAGGACCGAATTCGGGATTGCGTTTCCGCACGCCGACGCCGACATGCTGCATGCGCTTCCGAATCCGGGCAAACCGCATCTTGCGAAGCTGATGGTCCGATACGGGTATTCGGAGACGATCTCCGCGGCATTTCATACGGTGCTGAACCGTCTGCACGTTCCCGATCTCTATACGAGCCCGGAGGATGCGATCCGCGGAATCCGCGACGCGGGCGGCGTGCCCGTGCTTGCGCATCCCTGCTTCGGCGACGGCGACCAGCTGATTCTCGGCGACGCGCTCGAAAAGCGCATTCTGCGCCTCAAGGACGCCGGTCTTCTGGGGTTGGAAGGCTTTTATTCCGGTTTTACCGAAACGCTCCGCGCGCAGGTGCTTGCATTCGCGGAGGCTTTCGATCTCTATGTGACCGCCGGCAGCGACTTCCACGGCGGCAACAAGCTGATCCCGCTTGCGGACACGGGACTTTTGCCCGACACGCCGTTTCCCGACGGGCTGCAGCGCTTTTTACGTGATATGCATTGCTTATGACGATCCGAACCTGCAACAGAAAACGCGGACAGCCCGGCTGCCCGCGTTTTGTCGTCAGAGGTTCCCGTTCGATCGGATTGTCCTTTTCAATCCTGTTCCGTGCGGATCGTCTCCGGTCAGAAGAATCCTCATTGTTGTTTCTCCCGGAAGCTGCCGCATCCTGCACGCAATCGGTTTATGCAGCCCTCACGCAGGCAGCACCCGATGCAGAAACGCGCGGACGATGCGTTCGTAGCGCGGACGGTCGACGAGGAAACTCAGCCCGTGTCCGGCGTTCGGAAACGTGTGCAGCTCCACCGCGTCGGGATTCGTCTTTGCGATTTCCCGTCCCATTTCGCAGGGCACGAAGCGGTCGTCCTCGCCGTGGATCAGGAGGATCGGAACCGGCGTCTGCTTCACCGCCTTCACGGCGTCCGCTGCGTTCGGATCGAATCCGCCGAAGACCCGCGCGCCGAGCCAAAGAAACGGCCAGACGAAGCGCGGCGGCAGCTTTCGGTCCGCGAGCACCTTTGTGATGATCGCCTTTGGGCTCGTAAACGGCGCGTCCGCAATGATCCCGCAGACGTTCTCCGGCAGCGCAAGCCCGGACGCCATCAGAACCGTCGCCGCGCCCATCGAGATCCCGCACAGCAGGATCGGAACGTCGCCGAAGCGGTCCCGCGCCCACTCGATCCAGGTCAGGCAGTCCTGCCTTTCCTTTACGCCGAACGTGATGACGTGCCCCTCGCTTGTGCAGTGCGCGCGCTCCTCGACCATCAGAAGCCGGAACCCTTCGCTGCGGTACATCTGCGCACCGCCGGAAAAATCGCGCGAGGGCGTGCCGCGGTATCCGTGAAACAGGATGGCAAGCGGCGCGCCGTCCTTTCCGGGGTAATACCGCCCGGAAAGATGCAGTCCGTCGAACGACGTTGCGCCGACGCGTTCAAAGGGGATCGCGTTGACCTCGCGGATCATCTCCGTAACCGTTTCTCTGAGCGGCGCCATCTGATCGGACTGCGGTATCGTGAAATCGTCGTTCTGCGTTTTGTCCGGCGAGCGGAACACGATCGAAAACGTGCCGTACGCAATACCGAGCACGACGGCGGCAAGGCACAGCAGCGCCGCTGCGCACCAGACAGCGATCATAACGATCCCTCCTCCTTTAAGCGTTCGACGATCAGAAGATCCGCGGGAAGCCAGTTTACCGTGAGCAGGTGTTCTCTGTCGAGCCAGCGCGCCGATTCGTGCTCGATAAGTGTCGGCTCGCCCGATGCGATCGAACAGAGAAAGCAGTCCATGGAGAGATGAAACGCGGGATAGTCGTATTCCACCGTCAGAAGATACCGCTCCGGCCCGACCGTCACGGCAAGCTCCTCTCCGATCTCGCGGACCAAAGCCGCTTCGGGCGTCTCCCCCGCTTCGATCTTTCCGCCGGGAAACTCCCAGAAATCCTTATATGCACCGTATCCGCGCTGTGTTGCGAGCACCGCGCCGTCCCGGTGTATGACTGCCGCGACCACTCTGACCGTTTTCATAAAATCCCCCCGGGATATGACTCTAAGCGTATTATAGCGGAACGCGGGTCCCGATTCAACCTCTTTCTGCAATCGGGCATTGCGGATGCGCGCGTATATGGTATAATAGAACAGACCAACGCAAAGGAACGCATATGAAACAGATCAGAATCTACGGAACGCTCGGTCCCGCGTCAGGGGATTACGAACTTCTGAAGCAGATGTTTTCGGAAGGCATGGACGGCATGCGGCTGAATCTCTCCCACACCTCCCTGGAGGAATCGGAGGACCTTCTGAATGCCTTTCACCGCGCGGCGGACGCGTGCGGCGTCCGTGCGGCGCTGCTCGTCGACATGCAGGGACCGGAACTCCGGATCGGAACGCTGCGCGCGCCGCTCGATCTGCGCGCCGGCGATCGGATCGCGGCAGACGCGATTCCGTTTCCGGACGCGGTGAAGAACGCGCTTCACGATGCAGAAGCGGATCGGGAGCTCCTTCTGGACGACGGAAAGATCCTGCTGAAAACGGACGGCTCCGGTCGGCTTTGCGTCGTCCGCGGCGGAACGCTTCCGGGCAGAAAGAGCGTCGCGCTGAACGGTCTGTCCGTCCGCACCCCCGCTCTGACAGAGGAGGACCGGCGGCATATCGGATTGTTCCGTTCCTATGGCGTGACGGGACTGATGCAGCCGTTTGTACGCGGCGCGGAGGATCTCGATGCGGTGCGGCAGGCACTCGCCGGGGCGGGAAATGCAAATATCCGGCTGTTTGCGAAGATCGAAAACGCGGAGGGCATGGCGCATCTCGATTCGCTAATCCCCTGCTGCGACGAGATCGTGATCGCACGCGGCGATCTCGGCAACGCAATGCCGCTGTGGAAGCTGCCCGCGGCACAGAAAACGATCGCCGCGCGCTGCAGCGCGGCAGGTCGGGATTTCATGGTGGTAACGCAGATGCTGGATTCCATGACGCACCGTCCGGTACCGACGCGCGCGGAGGTATCCGACATTTTCAACGCGGTGCTTGACGGCGCTTCCTCCGTGATGGTGACCGGCGAAACGGCGTCCGGCGAATACCCTCTGGAAACGGTCCGTTACCTTGCAAAGACGGTGCGCGAGGCGGAAACGTATCTTTCGGTGCATTGATCGACGTTTTTACTTGCAAATTCTTCCGTATTCGGCGATAATGATCACAACGGCAACACATCGGAGGATTCAGACATGGCAGAAAAGAACCCCGTTCCCGGAACGAACGGCAACCGGTACGTCCCCTTTTCCGAGCGTACCGGAGAACGTTCCGTCGTCTTCTTCACCCGCGATCTTTCCGAAGCAGGGCTTCTGAAGATCTATGACCGCGTATGCTCCGTTCTCACGGGAAAGGTTGCGATCAAGCTGCACACCGGTGAAGCGGAGGGACCGAATTTCATCCCCCGTCCGTGGGTCAGGGAGCTGATCGAAAAACGCCTGCCCGGTGCGACGATCATCGAAACCAACACCTATTACGAGGGCAGCCGCTATACGACCGAAGCGCACCGGGAGACGCTCAAGATCAACGGCTGGACGTTCTGCCCGGTCGACATCACCGACGCGGACGGCGTTGCCGGGCTTCCGGTCAGGGGCGGCAAGTGGTTCGACGTCATGCACGTCGGCAAAAACATGCTGAACTACGATTCCCTGCTGGTTCTCACGCATTTCAAGGGGCACATCATGGGCGGCTTCGGCGGCTCGAACAAGAACATCGGCATCGGCTGTGCAGACGGCAGGATCGGCAAGAAAGAAATCCACACGGCGGCGGGATCCGGCAATATGTGGAGCATCGCCGAGGAAGAGCTGATGGAGCGCATGACCGAGAGCACCAAGGCGACGGTCGATCACTTTGCGCCGCATATCTGCTATATCAACACGATGCGGAACATGTCCGTTTCCTGCGACTGCGAGGGCGCGGAAGCGGAGCCGGTCGTGACCCCGGACGTCGGCATCGTCGCGTCTTTGGACATTCTTGCGGCAGACGCCGCGTGCGTCGATCTCATCTATGCGCTGCCGAACTTCGGCGGCGCGGCGATGACCGAACGCATCGAAACGCGGCACGGTCTCCGGCAGCTCAGCTATATGAAGGAGCTCAGGATGGGCAACGACCGTTATACCCTGATCGACATCGACAACGGCGACGCCGTCATCACCGCCGCGGAAGCGGTCAAAGACGTCGATCCCGTCTGGACGCCGGACCGCTACAACACGTTCGTCGGACGCAACAAACGCAGACTGTCCTGACGCCGCATATTGCATTCCGGCAAAGCCTGCTTTTCGGCGGGCTTTTTTTGAAAAAGCCGTCTTGTGGCAGGCTTATCGTTTGTCATCAGAAGGGAATGATCGGCGCTCCGCCTGCGGATCAACCGGCATGCTTGCAAAATCCGTCAAAAACGGGTAAAATGCTACAGAATGAGGTACAGGGGGATTTCTTGATGAAAAAAACCGTCGGGACGGTCGTTTCCGCCGTCGTCGTTGCCGCGCTGCTTGTTCTTTCAGTCATATTCGGCAGCATTGCCCTTTCCGAACTGCAGCGGAAAACGCTGAAGATTCTGCTGATCGTATGCGTCGCAAGCGTTGCGTACTGCTTTATCGTCGGCGAGCTCGCGCAGAACTTCTCGCAGATGGACAAGCTCTGGAGCATTCTGCCGATCGCGTACGTCTGGATCGTCGCTGCCCTGAGCGGCATGAAGCTGCGCCTCGTCGTTTATGCGCTGATCGTGACGGCGTGGGGCATCCGGCTGACGGTCAACTTTGCGCGGAAAGGCGCATACCGGCTGAAGTTCTGGACCGGCGAGGAGGATTACCGCTGGTCGATCGTACGGAGCAGACCGATCTTCCGGCACAAGCTCGCGTGGACGCTGTTCGATCTGTTCTTCATCAGCCTCTATCAGAACCTGCTGGTGCTCGGCATCACGCTGCCCTCGCTTGCCGCTATGGAATCGACCGCGGCGTTCGGCGCGTGGGATATTGCGGCGACGGTGCTCGCCGTGCTGTTCCTTGTGCTCGAAACGGTTGCGGACGAATACCAGTGGCGCTTCCACCAGACGAAGAAAAAGCTGCTTTCCGAAGGCAAAGCGCTGCCGAAACCGTACGATCTGGGCTTCAACACGACCGGTCCGTGGTCGCGGATGCGGCATCCGAACTACCTCGGCGAACAGGGAATCTGGCTGAGCCTGTATCTCTTTGCGATCGGCGCGGGCGCCGCAGGCTGCGGAGTCTTTCACTGGACGGCGGCGGGTCCGCTGCTGCTTGTCCTGCTGTTTATGGGCAGCTCGAAGCTCGGCGAGTCCATCTCGTCGAAAAAATACCCGCGCTACCGGGACTATATCGCGCAGGTATATAAGTACCTTCCGATCCGGAAATTCGATCCGGATAAGCAATGATCCAGGAGGCTTATCATGCAGAATTTTGACTATCAGACCCCCACAAGACTGCTCTTCGGAAAGGGCGTGATCGAACGTCTTCCGGAGGTTTTGGGCGCGCTCGGCAAGCGTGTGCTGCTTGCCTACGGCGGCGGAAGCATCAAAAAAACCGGGCTTTACGGCAAGGTCCTTGCGCTTTTGGAGGGCTTCACGGTCGTGGAACTCGGCGGCATTCAGCCGAATCCGAAATACGATCCGAGCGTTCTGGACGGCGTGCGTCTCTGCAAGGAACATCACCTCGACGCGATCCTCGCCGTCGGCGGCGGCAGCGTGCTCGACTGCTCCAAGGCGATCGCGGCGGGCGCATTGTACGACGGAGATCCGTGGGATCTCATCACGTTCAAAGTCAAGGCGAAGGCGGCGCTGCCCATCGTTGACATCCTCACTCTTGCGGCGACCGGCAGCGAATACGACTGCTACGGTGTGATCTCCCGCACGGAAACCAACGACAAGATCGGCTATATGGACGAGTCGGTCTTCCCCGCCTGCTCCTTCCTTGATCCGACCTATACCTTTTCCGTATCGAAAAAGCAGACCGCGGCGGGCTGCGCGGACGCGATGAGCCACATCATGGAGCAGTATTTCTGCGCGGACAGCACGATCCTGAACGACGGCTTCTGCGAAGCGGGCATGAAGAGCCTGATGATCAACACAAAGCGCTGTCTCGAGAACCCCGCGGATTATACGGCGCGCGCCGAAATGATGTTCGCCTGCACGCTCGGCTGCAACGGCATCTATGCGCTCGGCAACAGCCCCTCCGGCTGGCCGCTGCACGGGATTGAGCACGCGTTGAGCGCGTATTACGACATCACGCACGGCGAGGGGCTGGCGATCGTCATCCCGCGCTGGATGAAGCACATCCTTTCCGACCGCACGGTCGATCGCTTTGTTCAATACGGCGTCAACGTCTTCGGCGTCGATCCCGCGCTCCCGAAGTTCGAGATCGCGGAACAGGCGATCGAACGCACCTACGCGTTCTTTGAAGAGATCGGCATTCCGATGCGCCTTCGCGACGTCGGCATCGACGAATCGCGCATCGGCGAAATGGCGCGTCACGTCGCGGAAAACGAAGGTCTCGAAAACGCATGGGTCCCGCTTTTCGAAGCGGACATCGTCGGGATCCTGCGCGACTCACTGTAAAAGCATCAAAACAGGCTGCCGCAGATGCGGCAGCCT
>CAMPAN010000044.1 GCA_946631895.1 uncultured Clostridia bacterium | reverse complement strand
TCAACCGCTTCAAGCCGATCTATCTGGATCGCATCAAGGCGGGCATCCTGAACCCCGTGACCGAGTACGAAGTGCTCAGAGAGACCCCGACGACCGCGGTCGTCGACGGACACGACGGCATGGGCATGGTCATCAGTAAGCGCGCCATGCAGACCGCGATCGACAAGGCAAAGAAATACGGCATGGGCATGGTCGCGGTGCGCAATTCCTCGCACTACGGCATTGCGGGCTACTGGACCACAATGGCGACCAAGCAGGGACTTATCGGCATCACCGGCACGAACGCGCGTCCGTCCATCGCGCCGACCTTCGGCGTGGAGAACATGCTCGGCACGAACCCGCTGACGATCGCGCTGCCGACCGACGAGGAATTCCCGTTCTGCATCGACTGCGCGACGAGCATCACGCAGCGCGGCAAGATCGAATACTATGCGCGCAACGACAAACCCACCCCCGCGGGCATGGTCATCGGAAGAGACGGCTCGGCGCTGACCGACAGCAAGCAGATCCTCATCGACCTCACCAAGGGCGCGGCGGCGCTCGCTCCGCTCGGCGGCATCGGCGAGGAGCTTGCGGGTTACAAGGGCTACGGCTACGCAACGGTCGTGGAGATCCTCTCCGCGGCGCTGCAGGCGGGCAGCTACATGAAGATGCTCACCGGCATGGACGAGAACGGCAACAAGCGCCCGTATCACCTCGGACACTTCTTCATCGCGATCGACCCCGAAGCGTTCATGGGGCTCGACACGTTCAAGAAGATCTGCGGCGACATCCTCCGCGCGCTCAGAAATTCCGAAAAGGCGCCGGGCGAGGAGCGCATCTACACCGCGGGCGAAAAGGAATGGCTCGTGTGGCAGGACCGCAAGGACAAGGGCGTTCCCGTGAACGAAGCGGTGCAGAAGGAACTGATCTTCGTCCGCGACGAAAAGCATCTCGACTATCACTTCTCCTTCGAAAAATAAGCAATCGCGCAGAAGCCGGATCAGTTTGATCCGGCTTTTTTCATGCTCGCATGCGGTCTTGCGCAAAACGGCGCGCCGTGCTATGATAGTTAAACATTGATTCAAAGGGGAATGTTCGCAAATGAAATGTATCCCGAGAACGAAACTGTCGGAAAACGCAAAAACGGCGCGCTTTCGGAATAACTGGTTTCTGTGCGTCCTGGTGACGCTGCTTCTGTTCATGATCGCGTCCGCGCTGCAGTCGGTCGTTCTTGCGCCGATGACGGTCGTCACCCTGCTCCGCGACCCGACCTTTATGCAGGCGGTTTCGGGCGGCAACGTTTCGGATCTGACGCAAAAGATTTCGAGCATCATGGGGTCTCTGCCGCCGTGGTTTATGCTTTTGAGCCTGTTTCTGACGGCGACGGTGATCCTCGTCTGCCTGTTCTACACAAAAAAGATCGACCGTCGTTCGCTGGAAAGCGCGGGATTCCGCGGCGCTTCGCCCCTGCGGGAGTATCTGATCGGATTCGTGATCGGCACAGCCATGCTGACGGCAGCGCTGCTGCTGTGCGTCGTGACCGGTACCGCTCGGATCGAGGGGATTTCTTCCAGGATTTCGTGGATCATCCTGCCGTATCTTGCCGGTTATCTTGTGCAGGGCATGTCTGAGGAAGTCCTTTGCCGCGGCGTTCTGATGCAGAAGCTGTCGATCCGCTATGCGCCGATCGTCGCCATTCTGATCAACGCGCTGTTTTTCGCCGCGCTGCATCTTGCGAATCCGGGGCTCACGCTGCTTGCGATCCTGAATCTGATCCTGTTCGGCGTATTCGCGTCGCTCTATATGTGGAAGCGCGGAAATATCTGGGGTATCGCGGCGCTGCATTCGGCATGGAATTTCGCGCAGGGCAATCTGTTCGGCGTACAGGTCAGCGGAACGCCGATAACGGCCTCCGTATTCGGGGTGTCTGTCACCGAAGGCGGAAAATGGATCAACGGCGGCTCGTTCGGGCTGGAAGGCGGTCTCGCCGTTACGATCGTTTATGTGATCGGCATTGTCGTTCTGCTGCTCATGCCCGTGCGGCGGGATGCGCGCCTCGACGCGTAACGGACCCGGCGCGTCCGTTTGTCGGTCGGTCTGCGTACTTTGAGATCCGATCGGCTTCATCGAAAGGTTTTTCGCGGCGAACACTTGCAAGACGCATAAACCTGTGTTATAATAAGCTCTGCGCTGTGTGCCCGTAGCTCAGCTGGATAGAGCGTCAGACTCCGACTCTGAAGGCCGCACGTTCAAATCGTGTCGGGCACGCCACAAAAGATCTGCTCCGCCGTCGGGCGGGGCAGATCTTTTATTGCACGCATCGCGTGCAAGATTTGAACGTAGTTCACATAGGCGGCGCAGCCGCGTGCTCGGCTCCGCTTCCTTGTCTTTCAAATCAGAAGCGGAGCCGTATCGTGTCGGGCACGCCACGTCGCCGCGTACGTCGCATCGTTCGCGGCGACATTTTTGTTGTCTTGCGTAAACATCCTGTTTGCAAGAAATATCACCGCTCACCCGCTCCGTCGCGGCTCCTCTCCGCAATCCTCTTCGTTACAAAGAAAGATCGCGCGCTTCCCGCGCGTATCATAGTCACGCTTGCTGCGCCTGTTCGCTTGCAGGCGTGCTTACGACGGCTCACTGTCGCTGCCAACCTTTTGCGAGAGTGCTTTCGACATGATTGATGATTTGAACGCAGTGCATTTACACAGCACGCCGATCTGTGCTATACTGTTTACAATACGGAACGGGAGGGAACGCCATGCAAGAGCGCACGATATTCTATGAGAAGGTCAGAGATCGTATGATCCGTTATGCAAAGGTCGATACGCAGTCCGACCACTACGGGACAAGGACGCCGACGACCGACACGCAGTTCGATCTTGCGCGGATGCTGTATGAAGAATTACAGGCGATCGGCGCAAGCAAGGTCCGGCTCGACGAGACCGCCTGCGTGGTCTACGCTAAGCTCCCGTCGACGATGCCGGACGGCGGGGGAAAGCCCTTCGGATTGGTCACGCACATGGACACCGCTCCCGACGCGCCCGGTGCAAACGTAAAGCCGTGGGTGCTTGAAGCCTACGACGGCGGCGAAATTGTGCTGAATCGGGAAAAGGGCATCGTCATGTCGCCTAAGGCGTTTCCGAATCTATTGAACTATGTCGGACAGGACCTGATCCTTACCGACGGCACGACGCTTCTGGGCGGCGACGACAAGGCGGCGATCGCGTCGGTCATGACGTTTGCGGAGCATTGTCTTGCGCACCCGGAGATTTTACACGGACCGATCTCGCTGGCGTTCACGCCGGACGAAGAGGTCGGCGGGCTTGCGAAGGATCTGGACCTCGACCGCTTCGGCGCGAAGGTCGCGTACACGCTCGACGGCGATCATCTGGGCTATTACATGGACGAGACGTTCAACGCGTCCGAGGCGACGCTCGAAGTCAAAGGGCTCAGTGTGCATCCCGCTACCGCAAAGGGTATCATGATCAACGCCGCGGACGTCGCGGGCGAGTTCCTTGCGATGCTGCCGCGCTTCGAAAAGCCGCGGTACACGGCGGGGCGCGAGGGCTTCTTCCACGTGATCGCGGTGAACGCCGACGTGGAGCACGCAAAGGTCGTGCTGATCATCCGCGATCACGACCGCATTCAGTTTGAACACCGCGAGGCGTACCTCGAAAAGTGCGCGGACGCGCTGCGGGAGCAATACGGCGCGGACCGCGTCTCGCTTACGATCGAGCAGTCGTACCGCAACATGAAGGAGTACGTCGACCGCGAGCCATGTCTGATCGAAAACCTCACCGAAGCGATCCGCAGGGCGGGACTCGAGCCGCAAACGGAGGCGTTCCGCGGCGGCACGGACGGATCGGCGCTTTCGGAACGCGGACTGCCGTGCCCGAACCTCTCGGCAGGCTACGAGAACGCGCACGGGCGGTTCGAGTATGTCCCGATCCCGTCGATGGAAAAGAACGTGGAGATTTTGCTGCACCTTGCCGCGCTGTTCGGCGGCATGCAGGACGAATAAGGAGGACAGTATGGAAGAAACCGAACGCAAACCGATCTTTGCAAACACCTATGTGCCGAGCGCGGAAACATACCGGCAGATGTACCGGCGCATCCGCATGGCGCTGACGTGGTTCGCGTCGATCCTGTTCGGCGCGGCGGCGATCTACGCGATCTATAAGCTGCTGCAGCTGACGGCGATCTACGGCGGATCGATCTTCGGGTCGGTCTACCCGTGGCTGATGGTCGCGATGGCGGCGTATATGATCTTTGCGATCGTTTTTATCGCATTTGCGCCGCGGCGGCTGGCGAAAAAGGCGATGAAGCGTCTGCAGGAGATGAGCGGCGGCAAGACGCCGGCGGTCCGCGCCGACTTCTTTGACGATACAGTCGAATTCCACAACGATGCGACCAACGGCGAAACCGTTCTTCAGTATCCGGTCTTCAAAAAATGCGAAGAGACGGAGGATCTGTTCCTGCTGTGGACGCAGCAGAAGCAGGTCATTCCGATTGCCAAGTACGGCTTTTCGGGCGTCACGATCGAGGGCTTCCGCGCGTTCATGGACGAAAAGTGCCCGAACGCGAAACGGAAATGGAGAAAGGCGGAATGAGCATGAAAACGATCTATCTGGCGGGCGGATGCTTTTGGGGCATGCAGAAATTTCTGGACCAGTTCGAGGGCGTCAGGGAGACCGAGGTCGGCTACGCGAACGGACCGGATCGGGCGCCGAGCTACCGCGAGGTGTGCGACAATTCCGGGCACGCGGAGACGGTGCGCGTCGCGTACGATGAGACCGTGCTTTCGCTCCCGGCGCTCCTGCGCTTCTATTTTCAGGTCATCGACCCCGTTTCGGTGAACCGGCAGGGCATGGACGCAGGGATCCAGTACCGCACGGGCATCTATTATACCGAAGAAAGCCAGCTTCCGGAGATCGAGGCGGTGTATCGGGAGATCGAAGAACAGGTCAGAAAGCCGCTTGCAGTCGAGGTCAAGCCGCTTGAAAACTTCTTCTCCGCGGAGCTTTATCACCAGAAGTATCTCGACAAGAACCCGGGCGGCTACTGCCACATCCCGACGCACTATTTCCATCTTGCGGACAAAAAGGAGTAAACCATGTTTGATACCGTCGGCATTATCGGTACCGGCGCAATGGGCGGCGCCGTCGCAAGGCTGATTCATTCCGTACAGCCCGGGAAACCCCTGTTCCTGTCCAATCGCACCGTCGGAAAAGCGGAAGCGCTTGCAGCGGAACTGCACGCACAGGTTTCGACCAACGAGGAGATCGCGAGGGACTGTGATCTCATCTTCCTTGCGGTCAAGCCGCAGATGATGCCGGGCGTTCTTGCTGCGCTTGCGTCGGCGTTCGCGGCGCGGACCGACCGCTTCGTGCTTGTCACGATGGCGGCGGGGCTCACGGCCGAAACGATCCGGACGCTTTCCGGCAGATCATATCCGGTGATCCGCATGATGCCGAACACACCGATTACGGTCGGCGCGGGGATCATCACCTACTGCGGACGGGATGTGACGGATGAAGAGCTTTCCGCTTTTACGGTGCTTCTGAAGGACGCCGGCACACTCGATCCGATCCCGGAGCACCTGATTGATGCGGCAAGCGCGATCGCGGGCTGCGGTCCGGCGTTCGTCGATCTGTTTCTCGAAGCGCTTGCGGACGGCGCGGTCGCCTGCGGATTGCCGCGAGCGAAGGCGCTCCTTTATGCGGCGCAGACGGTCGAGGGTGCGGCGAAGGCGGCAAGGGAGACCGGCGAGCATCCGGGAAAGCTCAAGGACGTCGTCTGCTCGCCCGCGGGCAGCACGATCCAGGGCGTGCGCGCGCTTGAAAAAGGCGGTTTCCGCAGCGCCGTGATGGAAGCGGTGATCGCTGCGTATGAAAAGAATCTCGCGCTGAAAAAGGGCGAATAAAGAAACAGCGGCGGAACGATTGACAGCGTTTTGCCGTCGGATTATACTATAGTTATACGAAACATAAGGAGGAAGAATCTGTGGCTAAAATCTTTCGTATGAAATGCCCGCATTGCGGCAATGTCGTGAACGTTCCGCAAGCCGGTCCCTGCCCCAAGTGCGGAACACTGCTCGACACGAATCAGCCTGCGGCAATCGCCGTTTACCGAATGGGAAACTTCATGGGTGCGGCAACCGGCTTCGGTATCTACATCAACAATGAACCGTACGGCGCGATCGGCAATCGCGAAACGCTGATCCTTCCGCTTCCTTACGGCTCCTATCAGATGCACGTCGTCTGCGGTATGAACCGCAGGTGCAACGATCCGATTATCACGCTTTCGCCGAACGACCCGTTCGTGTGCCTCAAGGTGCATATGAAAATGGGCTTCATTCAGAACTCCTTCATCATTGAGCGCGCAGATCCCTCGACCATGCCGCAGTAACCGATGAAACAGCAAGGACCCTCCGGGTTTCCGGAAGGTCCTTTTTTGATGCAGTTATCGGGCTTCGCCGGTTTCGGAAAGATGCCGCGCAAAATCCCATACGCCCTGCACGGCGGAGGACATCGTATGCAGACGGTACCGGAGAAGACAGATCTCGCGGGTCATCGGCACGTCGGAGAACGGGATCAGCCGGAGATTGAAGTTGTCGAGGATCGGCAGACGCGGCATGATCGCCACGCCGGCACCGGTCGTGACGGACGCGGCGATCGAGCTGTATTCGTCTGCTTCAAAGACGATGTGCGGGGAGAACGAGGCTTTTTTGAACTTGTCGGCGAGCTCGCGATAGATGACCGCCTCGTGCGAGATCGAAATGAACTGCTCCTCCGAAACGTCCGAGAGCGTGACGGAGGCGCGGTTTGCAAGCCGGTGCGACGCGGGCAGGGCAAGAAACAGCTCCTGTTCGGCGATCGGCAGATATTCGATGGAGTCGATCTCCGGTCTCCCGGCGATCAGAAGATCCAGCGAGCCGTTCAGCAGCTGCTCGATGAGACCGCCCGCCATGCCCTGGTGGAAGCGGAACGCAGTCTGCCGGTTGCCGAGATACGCATAGAACCGCTCTACAAAGGACGGCAGCACCGAAAAGCTGACGCTGTAGATATAACCGAGGTTGATGATGCCGGTGCTCGGCGTTTTCAGTTCCTTCAACCGGTCCTGTCCCTTGGAAAGCTCCGAAAGCGCGCGCTTCGCGTACGGCAGAAACTCCGCACCGTACCGGGTCAGCGTAATCTGCTTTCCCTGTTTTTCAAAGAGCGGGATGCCGAGTTCCTTTTCAAGTTTCGAAAGCGCGTAGGAAAGGCTCGGCTGCGAAATATAGAGCAGCGCCGCCGCGCGGGTGTAGTGCAGAACTTCCGCGGTCACGCAGAAATACCGAAGCTGCTGCAGCGTCATACGCCTACCTCCCAAAGATCCTTTGAAAGCGTGCGCCACGCGTCGAGCAGGAACCCGAGCGCCAGCATGTCCGCCGCGCCGCCGGGGGAAAGATTGCGGACGATCATCTCGCGATCGAGCGCGCGGAGCGCGTCGATGCGTTCATCCTCGGGCAGCATGGCGATCCGGAGCGCGTTTTCCCGCGCAAACCGCAGCCCGTCTTCGCCGCCGCGGTGCAGAAGATTGACGTCCTCCAGCACGACCATCACGTCGACAAGCGCAAGCGCGCCGGGATTCTCCGTGCCTTCGTGCGCCTTGAGCCGGTCCGCGCAGTAGCGCGCGTGGAAGAACCCGTCCGCCGCCTCGCCGACCGCGCCGCGCGCGCCGTGGTCCCGATAGACCTTCGCGCCGTTCGTTCCGGTTTCGGCAAGCGCGTTCAGAAGGCGTTCCTCCGCGTCGGTTTTTGCAAGCGCCGCCGCGTGATCGACCGCGTCGCCGCCGAAGCGCAGCGCCTTGCCCATGCCGTAGAGCAGCAGCCCCATGGAGTAGATCATGCCCTTGTGCGTGTTGACGCCGTTCGTCGCCGCAAACATCGCGCGTTCGGCGGAAAGCCCCGCTTCCCTGAGCTGCGCCATGCTACCGCTTTGAAGCCCCGAGAGTACCGCGGTTCTGAAATAGGGGACGAGGGACGCCGCGCTTCTGAGAAACAGCGGAACATCCATATCGGCGTGCGCGCCGTTGTTGTTCCGGTCGACCAGCCCCGGTTTCGGGGTCGTCATAAGCTCGCGCTCCAGCGCAAAGTGCGCCGTGCAGGCGAGCGTGTCGGCACAGAAGTCGTCAAGCAGCGCTTCCGTTGCCGCCTTTACTGCATCCAGACCGTGCGCGCGGCTTCTTGCGCAGTCCGCTGCCGGTCCGCCGCAGATCAGACACTTGCGCGGCGTCCTGCGGGACAGCTTTTCGCCGCGAAAGGTCAACACGTCGAAATCGTACAGTCTTGCCGCGGGAAATGCATCCTCGATGCGTTCCGTCGCTTCCTTGACCTTTGCGGCGTCCGCCTGTATCAGGATCAGCGCTTCTGTTCCGGTCTTTGCGTCGGTTATGCGGCGGTTGATCTCCGGGAACCCGAGCGCGTCGAATACCGCAAGTCCGCGGTCGAAGAGCAGGCGCGTCTTTGCCGTGCGCTTGACGTCGCCCGCGATGTTCAGGGACAGCGAAACAAGGCAGCACGAATCGTCCGCCGATGCGAGCATGGCGGATTGTTCCCTTGCGCGGCGTTCGCGCGCGTCAAGCATTTCGGTTAAGGTGACGGAGGATGGCTGCATAGGTCGTTTCGGGAACCAGAGATTCGGTCTCTTCGGGCTTGCCCTCGCGGATCAGCGCGCGGACGCGGCTTGCGCTGATCGCGTCGAGCCGCGGGATTTCACAAAGCTCTATACCGCTTTCGGGCAAAAGCTCCTTCATACGCTCGTTGTAGGCACGGGTGGTGGGAGAAAACGGCTCTTCGCCGACGAAACGCTTTGTGATGTGCAGCGCCGGCGCGATGCGCGTGCGGAACAATTCGATGTCGAGATCCGCCTTGACCGCGTCGGCATGCTGCTCGTCGCGGATGAAATAGGCGGGGAAGGTCTCACGCGAGACAAGGTATGCGTCGCTGCGGACAACGTGCACATTTTTGAGATGCGCCGTGCCCGCCTGCAGCATGTCGTACCGTTCCTCGAGTGAAAACATGGAGCCCGCTTCGGAGACGGAAAAGATATAGAGCTCGTCGCAGTGACGCGCGGCATACTCCGAAAGATGCAGATGTCCGCGCGTAAAGGGATCGCCGTTCATGACGATCGCGCCGCACGTGCCGTCAAAGCGCGGCAGCGACGCAAGGTAGTCCGAAAACCCGTTTTTCCGATCCTCCATCAGCACGGCGTCCTTTGTTTCCACGATCGGAAAGAACCCCAGAGAGCAGAACATGGCGCGGTTTTTCGGTTTGGTGCAGAGAAACAGCCGCGTGATCCCGGCGCGCGACGCTTCGTTCAGAAGCTCGGAAAGCACCGTGGCAAACGCGCCTTCGCCCTCCAGATCGGGAGAGACGGCAAACTGCTTCAGCGTGTGCCCCGCGCGCGCGCCGCAGGCGACGACGCGGAATTCGTCGTCGGTCATCAATTCGTAAACCTCTGCATCTCCTTCGTCGCGGAGTCCCGAAGAGAATAGAAAATCTTTATAACGCGTCTGCATCCGTTTCGGGAGCGGCGCATAGAACAAAGAAACGTCCAAATTGACCTCCGGTTTCCGGCGAAATCCGCCGTTTTACAGAATAATGAATGCAGAAACTGATCGGAAACCGTCAAAAAACGGATAAACGTTCAGCTGTTTCGTCAAAGTCAGTATAGCAGACAACCGGCAGAAAAAGCAAGAGAAATATTAAAATGATAGAGAATGTCTATGAAAAAATATAAAAAATATATTTGATATTATACGTATTCTCTTTTATAATAAAAATGAGGCGGTGCGCACGCGTGCCGCAAGACCAATTTCATAAAGCATGGGAGGAAACAGAAACGATGATCCAGTATCACGCACAGGGCATGCAGTGGAAGAACAGCGCGCCCGTTCCCGCACCGGAAGGCATCGACAAGGCGCACTGGCGCAGAGGGACGATCGCCTATCAGATCATGGAAGCGCACAGCGAATCCGATGAAGGCGGCGTCATGCACATCCATTTCGACGCGCTGGTCTCGCACGACATCACGTACGTCGGCATCATTCAGACGGCGCGCGCAAGCGGTTTGAAGGAATTCCCGATCCCGTACGCCATGACCAACTGCCACAACAGCCTTTGCGCCGTCGGCGGCACGATCAACGAGGACGATCACGTGTTCGGTCTCTCTGCGGCAAAGAAGTACGGCGGCATCTACGTTCCCGCAAACCAGAGCGTTATTCACTCCTATGCGCGTGAAGAGCTTGCAACCTGCGGCAACATGATCCTCGGCTCGGACAGCCACACGCGTTACGGCGCGCTCGGCACGATGGGCGTCGGCGAAGGCGGTCCGGAGCTTGTCAAGCAGCTTCTGAACAACACCTACGACGTGAAGCCCCCGGAAGTCGTGCTGTGCTACCTCACCGGCGCGCCGAAGAAGGGCGTCGGTCCGCACGACGTCGCGCTCGCGCTCGTCAAGGCGACGTTCAAAGACGGTCTTGTAAAGAACAAGGTCCTTGAATTTGCAGGTCCCGGGTTAAAGAACCTCCCGTTCGATTTCCGCAGCGGCGTCGACGTCATGACGACCGAAACGACCTGCCTCTCCTCGATCTGGGCGACCGACGACGAGATCAAAACATATTACGACATTCATAAGCGTCCGTTCGCGTTCGAAAAGCTCGAGCCGGCGGAGGGCGCGTACTACGACGCGATCATCACGATCGAGCTCGACAAGGTCGAATCTATGATCGCGCTGCCGTTCCATCCCTCCAATGCGTACACGATCCACGAGTTCCTTGAGAATCCGAAGGAGATCCTCGCAAAGGTGGAGGAGGAAGCCAGGAAGAAGTTCCCGAAGGCGCATCTCGATCTCT
>CAMPAN010000043.1 GCA_946631895.1 uncultured Clostridia bacterium | reverse complement strand
AATGGTGAAGGTGCAGATGGTCACGCCGCTGGGCGTGCTGCGCACTTCGGGGTCGCGGGTCAGGTTGCCGATCAAAGTAATTTTATTCATGCTTTCAAATTCCTCCGTTCTTTCGTGCTGTTTTACTTTGGTTTTTATGCTTCCTTGCGAGTGACCATGTAGCGCATGAGCCGCTCATCGTTGCGCATGTTGCGCTCGAGCTCACGGGGCAGTTCGGGATTCGCATTGAATACGACCAGAACATAATAGCCCTCGGTCTTGTAGTCGATCGGGTACGCAAGACGACGCTTGCCCCATACCTCGGTCTTCTCGATCTCGCCGCCGTTTGCAGTGATAATGTCGGCAAACTTATCCATGACGACCTTATCCGCTTCTTCATCGAGTTCAGGCGTGATCACGTACAAAACTTCGTACTGATTCATGTTTTTCACCTCCTTGTGGACTTGTGGCCTTCTTATGAAGGCAAGAAGGACCGTTAGCTTTCGTACTATATCACAACTTTTCCGGGAATGCAAGGATTTTTTTCGGATTTTTCCCGTGATTTTGCGGCGGCTTTGCCGATCCCAAGCTTCCGTATGCGCCGCAGACGCGTATCGCCGCAAGCGTATGCAGGATTGCATTGTCATCCGTCTTTTTTTATGGTATAATAAAAACATGAACGAAAGCGAGCTTTACAAACGCACAACCGCGAAAAAACTGTCCGGCGCATACTTCTTTGAGGGAGCCGAGGAACTGACCAAGCAGCAGGCGGTCGACCGGATCACGGCGCTTCTGGATCCCGGTTTTTCGGAGCTGAACCTCAAGCGGCTGAAGGAGCCGGACGTGATCGCCGTGCTCGACGCGATCCACGCCGTGCCGGTGTTCGACGCGTACTCCGTCACGGTCTTTACGGACTTCGACGACGCCGCGCTCTTTGACGCGCTCGAAAAGCGGAATGCGCTTGACGCGCTGTTCCGTCCCGAGGATGCGATCATCCTCTTTGTGCGCCGCGGCAAGGGGAAGGAAACGCCGTTTACCAAGCTGTTTTCGGAGCGCGACCGGTATGTTTCGTTCGATCCGCTGTCCGAGGAGCGCGCGCAGAATATGGTTGCGATGCTCTGCGCACGGCGCAGGGTCCGGCTCGACCGTCCGGAAGCGTATGCGCTGGTGGAGATGGTCGGCACCGACGCGTACCGGCTCGAAAACGAGGTGTCGAAGCTCTGCGATTACGTCGGCGACGGCGGCACGATCACGCGCGACGTGCTGAAATTCATCGTCACGCCGTCGGTCGAATACGAGATCTTCCCGATGCTGAACGCGCTGCTCGCCGGCAACAAAAAAACCGCGATGCGCATGCTGACGGAAGCGATGGCGGACGGGCAGGAAAACCCGCTGCGCGTCGCGTCGTTCCTTGAGGGGCGGCTCAGACAGATGCTGATCGGCAAAGAGCTGCTTGAGGAGAAGCGTCCGCGTCCCGAGATCCTGAAAACAATGGGAGGCAACCCGAAAGCGGCGGAGATCGCACTGAAAAACGCGCAGAAATTCCCTTTGGGCAAGCTCAGAAGCGCCGTCGCCGCCTTTGCGGAGATCAACGCCCGGCTGAAAATGGGCGAGACGAACGAAACCGACGCCCTGATCCTTGCAATCTATAAGAGCTTTTGAATGAAAAAAGATCGCCCCGGAAGCGATCTTTTTTATACGATCGGGCGGACGTTTCGGAAGTGCGGGCGTCCGTCTTTTTCGGTGCAGTCGACAAGGTAGCCGCCGAGGTTCGGGGCGTACCAGTCGTAAAAATCCCTTTTCGGCTCGGCAAGCTGCCACAGAAGCGACATGATGACGCCGCCGTGAACGACAAACGTTGCGTCGCCCTGCAGATTCCGCACCGTTTCCGTGAACGCCCGAAGCACGCGCGCGTGAAATTCCGCCTGCGATTCGCCGTTCGGACACGCGCCGCGGCAGAGATCGTCCACCCATGCGCGATAGGCGGGATCGTGCGCCATTTCGTCGGCGGAACGTCCCTCGAAATCGCCGAAATCCATCTCCCTGAGCCCTTCGACGACAACCTGCGCCGCGTTCGGAAACAGGATCGCGGCGGTCTCCCGCGCACGTTTCAGCGGCGAAACAAAGACGCGGTCGAGCGCGGGATCCTTCTCGTGCCGTTCCGCCGCCTCGCGCCCCTCCGGACAGAGCGGTTCGTCGCTTCTGCCGACGTAGCGCCGCGCGGCGTTGCCCGCCGTCGTGCCGTGGCGGATCAGTCTTATCTGCATTTCCATTCCCCTTTCAGCACGACCGGAATGCCCGCCGTGACGCGCACGACCGTCTCCGCTTCCTTTGCCAGCGCGCAGGCGAGTCTTCCCGTCGCCTCGCGCCACGCACGTTCGCCGGGATCGAGCGGTACGACGCCGCTGCCTACCTCGCAGCAGAGCACCAGCTCCTTTTTGAGAAGAAGCGGAAGGAGTTCCGCCGCGCGGTCCGGATCGCTGCGCACGGTCGATTCAAGATCGACGAGCACCGGGCGGTCGGAATCGACGTCCGGGCTCATGTCCGCATCCGTATAGCCGAGCGCTCTTGCAGCGCTCCGTTTGCCTGCCGCAAAGCCGCCGAGAATCAGAACCATAGACTTGCCGCCCTTTCCGCAAGAACCAGCGCCAGCGCCATCGCGCCTGCCGAGAGCGTGATCCCCGCCCCGGCAAGATCGCCCGACATACCGCCGAACTGCTTCTTTGCCGTATGCTTGATACAGAAAAACACACAAAGCCCCGCAAGGAGCATGCCGCCTGCCGCGAGCGGCGAAAGCACCGCCGCGCCGCCGAGCGCGAGCACGACCCAGAGGATCAGGATCCACACGGCGCTTTTCGACGCGGAATCGTGAAACGCGCGCTGCATGCCGCTGTCGCTGCCGGAGGGCAGAAGGCTCAGAAGCGAGCCGATCGCGCGGGAGAGCACGTGCGTGATGCCGAGAAGCCCGACCGTCTTCCAGTCGGGCAGCAGCGCCGCGCAGAAGCCGAAATACAGGAGCAGATAGCAGCCGACGCCGATCACCGCAAACGCGCCGCAATGCGGATCCTTGAGGATCGCACGCTTCTTCTCGGGCGCGGCATGGCTTGCAAGCGCGTCGGTCATATCGGCAAAGCCGTCCATGTGGATGCCGCCGGACACCAGGATCGGCAGCACCGTAAACACGACCGCGGAGAGAATCGCGGGGAGCGCAAGCAGGGTTGAAAGCCAATGGTACAGGCACAGGAACCCGCCGGT
This sequence comes from uncultured Clostridia bacterium, assembly GCA_946631895.1. Lineage (GTDB taxonomy): Bacteria > Bacillota > Clostridia > Christensenellales > CAG-138 > UBA3792. The sequence continues at coordinate 7,665 of CAMPAN010000043.1, read as the reverse complement.
CACGACGCCCACCAGCGGCAGGGCGGACAGGACGTTTCTGAGACTGTATTCGTTCCACTCGATCCGCGGCGTCGGCAGGATCGAGAAGGTGGAAAACGCGGAGACAACCGCGGTCCAAAGCGTTTTCATAGAGGCAGATCTCCTTTCAGGGGAATCGGGATCCCGGCGACGGTCTCAAAAACGGCGTCTGCGCGCGCCGCGATCGCGCGGTTCAGCGCGCCGAGCGCCGCAAGGTACGCGGTCGTGGCGGGATCATAGCGGACGCCGTCGTTTCCGATCTCGTCGGTCACGACGACCAGCCGGTCGCATTGCCGCTCCAGCGCTTCGATCCCGCGCAGCACGGCGTCGAACGGATCGCGCGGCGGCTCGCCCGAGAACATTTCGTTTGCGGCAAGGTTGCCGAGATCCTCCAAAAGCACGCAGCCGCGCGCCGAAAGCCGAAGCGAAGCAAGGTCGGTATACCGTTCGACGGTCACAAAACCCTTGTCCCTGCGCATGGCGCGATGACGCGCGATCCGCGCCTCGCCCTCCGCGCCGAACGGCTGCATGCAGGCAAGGTAGAAACGCGGCGAATGCCCGAGGCAGAGGGATTCGGCAAATTCGCTTTTTCCGGACGCGGAACCGCCGGTCACCAGGATCAGCATGCTTTGCCTTCCTGCGGTACGTACGGTTCGATGCCGGTCTCCGAGAACGAGACCGAGCCGTTGTACACCGCCAGCGCCATATCGAGCAGCGGGAGCATGCATACGGCGCCGGTGCCTTCGCCGAGCTTCATATCCGCAAAGAGGATCGGATCGAGTCCGAGCTCGCCGAGAATCGCCTGCGCGACGGGTTCCTTCGAGCAATGACTTGCAAGCATCGCAAACCGGCAGTTCGGCACGAGCCTTGCGGCAACGAGCGCCGCGACGGAGCTCGGAAGCCCGTCGATCAGGATCGGAAGCCGTTCCGCTGCCGCGCCGATATAAAGCCCCGCAAGCCCCGCAAGGTCGAACCCGCCGAGCTTAAAAAGCACGTCGAACGCGTCGGACGGATCGGGGTCGTTCACGGCGATCGCGCGGGAAATCGCGCTGCGCTTGCGCAAAAGCCCCGCGTCGGACAGCCCCGCGCCGCGGCCGGTGACGGTTTCGACCGGGAGCTCCAGAAGCACCGCGGCGATCGCGGCGGACGTCGAGGTGTTACCGATGCCCATCTCGCCGGTGACAAGGATATCGTCACCCGCCGCTTTGCGCTCTTTTGCAAGGCGGATGCCGGCTTCGATCGCCCTGAGCGCTTGCGCTTCGGTCATGGCGGGACCTTTCGTCATGTTTGCCGTGCCGGAGGCGACATGCAGATCGTATACGTCCGGCACGCGCGACGCCATGCCGAGATCGACCGGGATCACGCCGGCGCGGGCGGTTTTTGCCATGAGGCAGACGGAGGAGCGGTGCTCATAGATGCGGCGTGCCATCGTCGCGGTGACGGACGCGTCGGTCTGCGTCACGCCTTCTTCGACGATCCCGTTGTCCGCGCAGAATACGAGCACGGTGCGCTGCCGGAGCGAAACGGCTTCGCTTCCCGTGACGCCCGCGATGCGGCAGATCGCCGTCTCGAGCTTTCCGAGCCCGTCCAAAGGCTTTGCGACGCCGTCCCAATGCGCCTTTGCGCGCGCCATTGCGTCCGCATCCTGCGGCGCGATTGATTCGTTCCAGGTGAAGAACGGTTCTCTCATGCGAATTTCCTCTGTCTGTGTTTCGATGAAATGATTATAGCATCCGTCCCGAAAAAGGTCAACGCCGCAGGAAAATCGGTTGAAACATCGGCGTGTTTCCGCTATAATACAAGGGAAAGCGAGGGATGAAGAAATGCGGAGATGGATTGCGGCGCTGCTTTTGCTGCTGCTTTGCGCATGCGCGGAGCCTGCCGGAACGACGGAAGCGCCGGAGGTCGAACAGACGGAGCGTCCGCTGCATCCGTATGCCGTCGAATCGGTGACCGACACGTTTTTGTGGATCGGCAAAACGGCGGAGGAAACCGGCGTGAGCCGGAAGCACTTCGATTACGCGGACAACATCGTCTTTACGGGCGATCTCTACGGACATACGGCCGGCGGAACGGCGTATTTTGCGGTCGATCCCGAGGATCCCGAGCACGCCGAACGCGTTTCGGAGATCGTGATCACGGACGGGATCGAAAACCTGCAGGTCACCGAAAACGCGCTTTCCGTACGCTGCGGCGAGCCGTACGCATCCGGCGAGGAGCCGTACGTGGAAGCGAACGGCGGCGTGTCCCGCTGGGAGAATTACTGGACGGGCGAGGGGATCGTGTCGCTCAGCCACAGCGAAACCAACGATATCTATATCCTCCGCTATACCGTTCCGAAGGAGGTTCCCGCGGAGATTCTGCGCCGTCCCGGCGTGCTGACCGCGGAGGATCTCGGACACGCAACCGGCGTCTACTTCCATTTTGCGGACGGAGAGGCGGAGGATCTGTACATCGAAAGGACGTCGTACGAGGAACGGGACGCCTGGCTTCTGACGTTTGTGCACGACAAGGTCCCGTACCGCATCACGATCGTGCCGGGCGGCGAGGCGCTGTTCGACACGCTGACCGCGGACGGACGCTTCACGGAGGTCTCCGGCGAGCTTTTGACCTATCGCTACCGCGCGCCGGAAAACAGCAGCGGCGTTCTCTATGAAAAGGACGCGTTCGGCGCTCTCTGGATCATAGAGCCCGGCGAACCGATGAAGCCGGAGGAGATGGAGGCGTTCGCGGACTTTCTGCTGCACCGCTGGCTGTACTGAGAAGACCGTTTTCGGCAAAATACAAATTAACCGCCGCAGTTTCGCACCGGATGCGGCATTGACCGGCGCCAATCCGGACGCGTTTTGCTGGCGCGGCGGCGACGGACATGCTATTCTGTCCTTGAAAAGAAGAAACGGGACGATCGACCGGATCGGATCCGCAAAAGGAGGGAACAAGCATGAAAAGAGGATTTCTCGCGCTGCTGATCGTTGTTCTGGCGCTGATTACGGCGCTTGTCGCCTGCGGCGGACGGTATCCGTCGGAGCGCAGCGGATGTTCCGGCTGCGGTTCCTGCGCACTCGGCTGCGCCGCCTGCGTTGCGGCCGGCTGTGCGCTGTCCTGCGCAAGAGGGCTGTTTGACACCGCGCAGACCGGCTACACCGGGATCGACTATCATTGACCGCGCAAAGCAAAAAGGAGCCTCACGGGAGGCTCCTTATTTTTTGCGGGTACCTGTGCGGATTACTCCTCCGCCGGGAAGACGTCGATGAGCTGAACGATGCGGCGCAGGATCAGAATCGCGTCCATGGCGGTCAGCTCCGTTCCGCCGGAGACCATGGCGTTTTTCATGCTCTGCGGCTTCAGCATTTCGCAGCCGACCAGCGCTTGCAGCACAAGCGCCGCGTCCGCTGCGGTGATCCTGCCGTCACAGTTCACGTCACCGTACAGCGTCGGCAACGCAGGCAGCTTCCATGTGCTGTTCACGGTCTGCGCCTTGTCCACGTTTCCGTGCCCCGGGTATACGTCCTCGGAGGAAACGACGATCGGATAGGCGGGATAGTTGCTTTCATACGGGTCCATGATGCCGACCTGCTGTTTCATGTACGCGATGGCGTCCTTGACGTCGCTGCCCTCTTTCATCTTGGTCCAGAAGTGTTTTTCCCACGCATAGTCCCCGGTGAACGTGACCGACTGCGAATAGCCGTAAACGACCTCTACGCCGCATTCGCGCAGCGGCGCTTCCATGCCGTCCGTCGCCATGCCGAGACAGATCGCCATCCAGAGAAGGTTCTCCGGCGCGGTCCCGTTCATATGATTTGCGATCGCCGTACCGTCCACGCAGTAGTATTTCATGCCGTTGTAGCCCGCGCCCGCATAGTACGCGTGCTTATAGCTGCCGTAAGGTCCCTGCACCGTCGCTTGATCCTCGGCCGTGAGACCCGCGCCGGTCTGCAGGCAGAGATAGGACGTATTCGCGCGGGCGGTGTAGTTCGAGCCGTTCGCGTAGTCCGTGTCGCCGTGCGAATCGAAAATCACGACGCCGCAGGTCTCGAGCGCGTGCGCAATGTTGTCGATCGTCGCGTCGTTGCCCTGATAGACGGTACAGACGCCGCCGCTCGCCTGCGCGATGGATTTGCCCTCGTTCCTGTACTGGTTGGTGAAGCTTGTATCCATGCCGTAATACGGTTCGAACACCGCAACGTCCAGGCGATCGGCGTCCTGATCCTTTGCGGCATAGGAGATGACTTCGGTTTCTTCGACGGACGAATATGCTCCGCCGACGACGGTTTCGGAACGAAGATTCGCGCGAAGCCGCGGCGAATAACCATAGCCCGTGCCGTCAACGCCGTCCCAGAAGAAGAAATCGCCGTGCCGTTCGATTGATCCGGGCACGTATCCGTCCCAGTTTTCGACGATCCCGATCACGCCGCCGATCATGGCGGCATAGCTGCTCTCCGAGGCTTCCGCAATTGTCACGCCATGCTCCGCAAGCGTCTGCTCCTCGTATTCTGCGATCTGCACCCAGATATCCGACTCCGCATCGGCGTTCGTTTTGCCCAAAGCCCCCATGAGCCCAGGCAGCAACAAAAGCGCTGAAAGCAGCAGCGCAAGCAGTCGTCTCCGGTTCATATCGTTTCTCCTGTTTCGGAATATCATTTTAAATAATAATTATATCATATGCGAATCGCTTTTTCAATCGGTTTTTCCGGCTTGCGTCTGCGCGCGGATCCGTTCGCGTCCGAGATAATATACCCGCCGAAAGGGGTTGACACGGCGGCGTGTTCGCGTTACATTTAACATAGTGGAAAAGGCGCGTTTTGCGCCGATCAAGCTCATAAACAAACACATTCTACAGGAGGAAGACACATGGTAAACGAGGCACTTAGAGAGCTTCTCAAGTACGATCCCGAAATCGGCGCGGCAATGCAGGATGAGCTGAACCGTCAGCGCGGCAATCTCGAGCTGATCGCATCCGAGAACATCGTATCCGAAGCGGTTCTGATGGCGATGGGCAGCGTGCTCACCAACAAGTACGCGGAGGGCTATCCGGGCAAGCGCTATTACGGCGGCTGCCAGTTCGTGGACGTCGTGGAGAATCTTGCAATCGAGCGCGCCAAGAAGCTGTTCGGCTGCGATTACGCAAACGTGCAGCCGCATTCCGGCGCACAGGCGAACATGGCGGTGTTCTTTGCGGTGCTGAACCCGGGCGACACGTTCATGGGCATGGACCTTTCTAACGGCGGTCACCTCACGCACGGCAGCCCGGTCAATATGTCCGGCAAGTATTATAACTGCGTTTCCTACGGCGTGGACGAGCACGGCGTCATCGACTACGAGGACGTTCGCAAGAAAGCGCTCGAGTTCCGTCCGAAGCTGATCGTCGCGGGCGCAAGCGCGTACTGCCGCACGATCGACTTCCCGAAGTTCCGTGAGATCTGCGACGAAGTCGGCGCGGTCCTGATGGTCGACATGGCGCACATCGCGGGCCTCGTTGCCGCGGGCGAGCATCCCTCTCCCTTCCCCTATGCGGACGTGGTCACTACCACCACGCACAAGACCCTGCGCGGTCCGCGCGGCGGTCTGATCCTCGCGAACCAGGAAGCGGCGGATAAGTTCAACTTCAACAAGGCGATCTTCCCGGGCATCCAGGGCGGTCCTCTGATGCACGTCATCGCCGGCAAGGCGGTCGCGCTCGCGGAGGCGCTGAAGCCCGAGTTCAAGGCATATCAGCATCAGGTCGTTCTGAACGCGAAGGCGCTTGCGGAAGCGCTGAAGGCGGAAGGTCTCAAGATCGTTTCCGGCGGCACGGACAACCACCTCATGCTGCTCGACCTCATCGGTCTCGACGTGTCCGGCAAAGCGCTCCAGAACCGTCTGGACGAGGTCCACATCACGGTCAACAAGAACACCGTTCCCGGCGAGCCCAGAAGCCCGTTCGTGACCTCCGGCGTCCGCATCGGCACCCCCGCCGTCACGACCCGCGGTCTCAAAGAGGAAGACATGAAGACGATCGCGCATTGCATCGCGCTGGCGATCAACGACTTCGAGAACTCCAGGGAGTACATCGACGCGGAAGTCAAGAAGCTCTGCGACAAGTACCCGATCTATCAGGACTGATCTATGGCGGAACTCCTCAAGGGCAAGCCCGTCGCGGACGCCATGATCGCGCGGATGCAAAAGACGGCGGAAGCGCTCAGAGAACGCGGCATTGCGCCGACCCTGTGCGTCGTGCGCGTGGGCGAACGCGCGGACGATCTGTCGTATGAAAAGGGCGTGATCAAGCGCTGCGAGCAGGTGGGAGTCACGCTGAGGCAGCTCGTTCTGCCGGAGGACGTTTCGCAGGCGGACTTCGAAGCGGCGTTCTGCACGGTCAACGAAGATCCCGCGGTCCACGGCATCCTGCTGTTCCGGCCGCTGCCGAAGCACCTCGACGCGGAACGCATCCGCAAGCTGTTCGATCCGAAAAAGGACATCGACGGCTGGACGGACGGCTCGCTTGCGGGCGTGTATGCGAACACGGACCTCGGCTTTGCGCCGTGCACCGCGCAAGCGGTACTTGAGCTGCTGCGCTTTTACGGGATCGACCCGAAGGGCAAGCGCGCCACGGTCATCGGGCGGTCGCTGGTCATCGGGCGCCCGGTCTCGATGCTGCTGATGCACGCAAACGCCACGGTCACGACCTGCCACACGCGCACGGTCGACGTCCCCGCGATCGCAAGGGAAGCGGACATTCTTGTGTGCGCCGCGGGCGTTATGAGAAGCGTCACGCCGGAATTCACCAACCCGGATCAGATCGTCGTCGACGTGGGCATCCACTTTGACGAGGAAACGGGAAAGCTCACGGGCGACGTCGATTTCGACCGCGTCGCGCTTGTCGTCAAAGCGATCACGCCGGTTCCCGGCGGCGTCGGCGGCATCACGACCTGCGTGCTCCTCGATCACGTACTGAAAGCCGCGTCCGCGGTCTGAACCGAGATACAAAACAAAAAACCTCTTCTGCCGATCCGGCAAAAGAGGTTTTTTCGTTGGTCCGTTATCGCTGCGACACGGTGAACAGCGAGTAGAAGTAGCCCTTCTCCGCCATCAGCTCGTCGAAGGTACCGCGCTCCGCAACGACGCCGTTCTTCAGCGTAAAGAGACCGGTGCAGCGGCGCAGGATGTTTTCGTCGAGGTCGTGCGTGACGATCACACGGGTGTAGCCGTCGAGCTTCAGGATCGCGTCAAGAACCTCGAAGGTGGTCTCCGCGTCGAGCGCCGCCGTGGCCTCGTCGATGAACAGCACGGGCGTTTTTCTGAGAAGCGCTCTTGCGATCGAAATGCGCTGGCGTTCGCCGCCGGAAAGCCCGGAGCCGTTCTCGCCGCACAGATACCCCTCACCCTTCTCCTCGATGAGCTTCGAAAGACCGGACAGCCGCACTGCGCGGTCGACCTCCTCCTTCGGGAACTCGGAGAACATCGTGATGTTGTCGCGGATCGTGCTGTTGAACACGAACACGTTCTGCTGAATGATGGATACGAGGTCATAGAGCGAGCTCGGCGAAACGGTTCTGAGCTCGTGCCCGTCGTACAGGATCTCGCCGTTATAGTCCTTCGAGGATGCCATGAGAAGGTTCAGGATCGTGGACTTGCCGCTGCCGGAGCCGCCGACGAGCGCATAGCAGC
>CAMPAN010000042.1 GCA_946631895.1 uncultured Clostridia bacterium | reverse complement strand
ACGGCGCGGTTGTCGGCTTTCAGCCGATCCGGCGTACAGTAGGAATCGTCGAGCCGCGCTTCGACGTCCGAGGCGTGCGAAAGGATTGCGTCGAAGTGCGCGTCGATATACGCGTCCGTCATGGCAAGGCAGAGGAAACGGATCGACGGGAGATACCGCTCGTCAAAATCCCGCCGCCAGTCGAACGGCACATAGCAGCCCTCGACGGTCAGGTCCTGACGGTTTTCGATCGCGGTCTTGATGATCTCGCGCACGATCGGCCAAAGGTACGCCGTGAGCTTTTCGTCGTCCTCGGGGGTGAGGTCGGTCTGCCCGCTGCGGATCAGTCCCATCTTGAGATGGTCGATCGACAGGTACGGGATTTTCATCTGTTCCAGAAGACGCTGCGCGAGCACGGTCTTGCCCGTGTGCGACGCGCCGGTAATCAGGATGATCATGGTTCCCTCCGATGCTTTGCGCAGATCGCGTCCCATTCGCAGTCGCCGCAGATGCCGCGGCGCATGCCTGCGTCGAGGATGCGTTCCTTGACCCGCGCCGCAAAGTCCGCGTACGCGAGTTCGTCGCCGTCCCTGAGCCCGCAGGCACTTAGGACTGCCGCGTCGTAGCGCATAACCTTTTCAGCGCTTTGACAGACCTCACCGAGGTTGTTCGGGCAGTGTTCGCAGACAGCGTCCGCCGAAAGCGTCAGCCGTACCGGCGTTTTCGGTCGTTCGGAAAGCGCGCGGATTACGCCGCCCATGTGGTCGGTAAATTCCGCGCTGTAGCCTTTTCCTTCATAGAATTGAAAGCACATGCCGTGATGCGGCCGCAGGCGCATGCTCATTTGGACTTCTCCTCCCGTTCGTTCCACCGGAAAACCTTTTCGATCGTTTTTGCGTCGCGCATCTGCACCACGAAGTTGCCCTGCAGCAGCTTTTGCGCGCCGTCCTCAAGATACATCACGAAAAACCGCGAGGTCAGATGACCCGCAAAGCATCTTGCGTCATAGACGTTGACGGTAACCAGCTCGCGCGGACCGGTCAGCACGACGTCGTTCTCTTCGACCGCCGTTCTCACGATGCGCTCGGATTCCCGTAAAAACGCGGACAGCGCGCGGTCGACCTTTCCGCAGATTGCCGGATCGACCGGCGACGCTTCCAAAGACGGAAACCGCTCCAAAACCGGAAGAATGACCGGACGCCGCGCAGGCGCAAACGGGTATTCCCCGGCGGCACACATCGCGTGGATCAGCAGCGCGCCGGTAAAGTAGCTTGCTCTCCGGATCGGAAAGAAGCTCTCCGGGCAGACGACGGTCTGCCGCATTTTCCGTTCCAACAGCTCCGCCTGCACCGGATCCAGCTGCTTCAGGACCTGCCACTCAACGTAGTTCGCCGAGCCCTCGATCTCCTCCACGCAGCTTTCGTACATGAATTCATACGGAAACCGTTCGCTGCGGTATTTGCGGCTTTGCATCAGCGCGCGGTACTTCAATTCATCGAACCCGTCCAAAAGATCTGTCAGAAGCTCGTTCTCCTTTAGCTTCCGGCTCAGGTTTTCGGCGCTGTATCCGTAGTGAAAGAGCGCGTCGGTCTCGTCGACGGAGCAATTCCAGCCCTGTATGTTCTGGAATCCGTGGAACATCTCGTGCACGAGCTTCGACGCAAACACGGCGATCGGCATCTCCTCCGCTACGTACCAGATCGCGATCGTTTCCCCCTTGAACGGGATCGCGGTGTTCGCGCAGAAATCAACGGCCTTTTCGATGTATCGTCCGTCGAAGAAGCATTCTGTATCGTTGTACAGCGCGAATTTCAGCGGACGAAAGCCGGGAAAGATCCGGTCGAAATCCAGCGACGCGATCGCCGCGGAGATCTCCCTGTGCAGCGTTTCCAGATGAAGCGTTTCCATGTTTTCTCCTTTTTTCAGACCAGTCCGAAGATCCGTTCCGCAAGCGCAAGCGTTTCCTCTGCGGTTCGGGTTTCGTCCCGCAAAAGCACCGGAAAGCCCGCGGAAAGAAACCGATCGTAATTCTCCTGCGAATTGATGCGCATAAGCCCCTTCCGGTAGTTTTCCATCGCCGCATCCGGATCCGGTTCCTCCAGAAGAAGCCGATAGAGGAACTGCTTTTCCGCGTCCGGACGCTCGAAAAACCGTCGCACGGAAACCTGCGGATCCGCAAGCATCACAAGCACATGCCCCGGCGCCGCGATCTTTTTGAGCGTTTCGACCGAAATATTCGTGTCGACAAAGACCGGCTTGCCCTGCGCGCAAAGCTCCGGCAGCATCCTTAGCTCCAAAATCTCGCATTCCCTTGCGGTCTCGTCGATCCACGCCTTGTACTCCGCAGGCGTGCGGCGGATGAATTCGCGCCAGTCTTTCAGGTCTCTGGTATAGCAGAGTCCGGGAAACGCCTTCGCGTCGAGCGGTTCCGGATAGGAATCGTGCCAGTTTTCGCCGCACAGGATCCCGCCGTGCTTCTCCGCAAGCAGCCGCGCGAGCGTCGATTTGCCCGCGTACGCGTTCCCGATGATAAAATAAGCGTTGCCGAACGGCATGCCGTGCCTCCCTGTTCCTGTTTACGGACGCGGCAAAAACCGATCGCCGTCTGCCGCCTTGACATAGATGAACGCAGACGAACCCGCGGTCCGATAGACAAGCGCGCCGTCCTGCACGGTGAAGCGGTAAACAAAGTCCCAGCCGCCCTGTTCCGTCAGAATCAGCACTCCGTCTTCGATTGTCCACGTGCCCGTGCCGATGTAACTCGAAAGAAATCCTTCATAGTATTCGTACGAGCCGTCTTCGCGGAGCGTGATCGTAAAATCCCCGCCGAAGCCGCCGTTTTCGCGGACGAACGTTTTGCCTGCAACCGTTTTGCGCAGCGCGTCGTCCGTCTTTTTTGCGCACGCAAGTCCCGCGAGCATGCCGAGCGCAAGGATGCAGATGACGATCCGTTTCACGTGTTGTCCTCCTTATTCTCCGACCTTGACTTTCAGATCCGGAAGATTTACAGGCGTTTACCGGAGGCTTCGCAAATATGCCTTGTGCGCATCCGAAACGCGGTAGCTTTCGATCGCCTTCCGGATCGCCTTCCGATGCATCCATTCGTCCAGCCGGTGCGTCTCGAAATACGGAACGGTCTCGTCGTACTGCTTCGCGAGCGCTGTGGCAAAAAACCACGCGACCATCATTTTGAGGTAATAGTCGTCACCCTGCTTCGACGCGGCAAGCGCAAGATATTCCGGCTTGAAATCGTCGTCGAGAAATTCGTTCATCAGCATGCGCAGCCCGAATCTTGCGGTGTACACATGCCCGGAGGCGATCCACTTCCGGACATACGGCAGCAGTTTTTCGTGATTCTTCCGGAACGTTTTCGGCGTCGCCTGATCGGAAACCGGCCAGCACTCCACATAGGGGAGGAACGCTTCCGTCGCCTGTATGCACGCGTCGAACTCCCGGAACATTGCCGCCATGAAGAAATGGATCAGGTTTTCCTCGTAATACCGGTGCGGAAGATCCGAAAGAAACGCATCCCGGTCCGCGCTTTCAAACATCTCCTTTGCGATCCTCCGGAGCGCGGGCGTCCGTACGCCGACGATCGTTTCCGGCGGAATGTTGGGTACGAGCTTCACCAGAAACGCCCGGTATGCCTCGTCCTGTTCCCGGACGAGCCTATTGTATACCGTCATGGAATCCCTCCTTTTCCGATCCGTTTCGCCGTGCCTGCCGGCTGTGCGCGTTTCCCGCGCCATGTATTCATTATACTGTGTTTTGCCTGTGTTGACAAGAAAAAACGCATCCTGCGCGGCTTTCGGAAAGCGTTTCCGTTTTCCGCAAATCTGTGGTATACTGTGAAGAAAGGCAGGTGAACGGACATGAAACGAACGCCGATCGGCGAGCGGAAACTCCCGGACTATACGCGCGGCGAGGAAATCATGAATATGGTGACCCACATCGCGGGCGGCGCGATCGGAATTGCGGTGCTCGTGTTCGGCATCCTGTTTGCCGCAAAAAAGCGCGACGCGTGGGGCATCGTCGGCGTTTCCGTCTACGGCGCCGCCATGATCTGGCTCTACACGATGAGCAGCGTTTACCACGGGCTGAGACCCGGACGCGGCAAAAAGGTGATGCAGGTGCTCGATCACTGCACGATCTACGCGCTGATCGCAGGGACCTATACGCCGATCCTGCTTGCCGGAATCCGCCCGCTCTATCCGGTGCTCGCCTGGGTCTGCTTCGGGCTCGAATGGGGACTGCTGGCGCTCACCGTGACGCTGACTGCGATCGACCTTCGAAAATACCGGGTCCTTTCGATGGTCTGCTACATCTGCATGGGCTGGCTCATCATCGTCGCCGTGCCGCAGACGGTCGAAGCGATCTCGAAAGCCGGGTTTTACTGGCTTCTGGCGGGCGGCGTCGCCTATTCCGCCGGCGCGGTTCTTTACGGGATCGGCAGCAAAAAGCGCTGGTTCCACTCGATCTTTCATCTGTTCGTGCTGCTCGGATCCGTTCTGCAGGCAGTTGCGATCCTGTTCTTTGTTCTTCGCTGAGCCGAAACCGCAGGAGGGTTTTATGGACAAATTGACGATCTTTTATCTGGAAGGCTGTCCCTACTGCCGCAGCGCCGTACGCGCCGCAAAGAAGCTGGAAGCGTCGCTGCCCGGGTTCTCCGCCGACCGGATCGAATGGATCGACGAGCGGCGCAATGCGGACTTCGCCGCCCGGTACGATTATTACTATGTGCCGAGCGTGTTCTTCGGGGAAAAGAAGCTGTATGAATGCAGCCCGTCCGACGATGAAGACACGATCGGGCGGCATCTTCGCGACGCTGTAAAAACCGCGTTCGGTCTTTGACAAGCGGGACAAAAACTGATATACTTTTTTATGATCCTGAGTTTTGCGGAGGTATGCCATGTACGGAACCGTCATTGCCGCGTCGTCGACCAATCTGACGGCTTTTTTTACGAATATGATCGGCACGCTCGCCGTCATCCTTGTCATCGCCGCCTTCATCGGCGGCAGCGAATTGCTGACAAAGATTTTCGGTTCGAAATCGAGCTGGAAGTATTCGCTGTTTGCAGGTCTTTTGGGCGGCATATTCGGCATCTACGGAACCATGTCCGGGCTTCAGCTCAACGGTGCAATCATTTCCGTGCGCGACGTCGGACCGATGCTCGCGGGCTTCACCGGCGGACCGCTCGGCGGCCTGATCGCAGGCGTGATCGCGGGCATACACCGATTCTTTTACGTCTTTCTCCATTACGGTTACGACATCACCGATCCCGGCACATGGGATTCCGCCACGATGCTCGTCACCTATGCCTGCATCATCGCAACGGTCTGCATCGGCGTCATGTGCGGCATATTTGCACGGAAATTCAATCAAAAGCTGAAAAAGCCCTGGTGGGCGCTGCTGATCGGCATCTTAATGGAGATCTTCCATCTTTCGCTCGTTTTTTTCATCGTCCGGACGCCCGAGAATCCCCATGCAGGGCTCGACATCGTCAAGGCGATCGCTCTGCCTTTCATTCTCGTCAACGCCGTCGGTTTTACGCTGATGATCACAATGATCAACTATATTGAGCGTCAGCGGGAGATCACGCTCGAGCGGTCGCGTCTCAAGACCGAGCTCGAGGTCGCAACCGTCATTCAGCGATCCCTGCTGCCGCCGATCACGGACACCTATCCCGGCAGGGCGGAGATTCAGGTCGCCGCGTCCATGGATCCGGCAAAGGAGGTCGGCGGCGACTTCTATGATCTGTTCTTCGTCGACAAGGACCGCCTCGCCTTCGTCATTGCGGACGTTTCCGGCAAAGGAATCCCCGCCGCGCTCTTTATGGCGACGTCCAAAACCACCATCCAGAGCTGCGTGCGCGACTATCCCACGCTTTCCGAAGCAATCACCGTCGCCAACGACAGTCTTTGCGGCAACAATACGGCGCAGATGTTCGTGACTGCGTGGATCGGCGTGCTCGATCTCTGCACCGGCACGCTGAGCTTCATCTGCGCGGGTCACAATCCGCCCGTGCTGATCTCCGGGGACGAGCCGGAATACATCAAACGCCGCAGCGGGCTTGTGCTTGCCGGGATGGAGGGCGTGCCGTATCGCGAACAGATGATGACGCTGAAAAAGGGCGACCGGCTGTTTCTCTACACCGACGGCGTGACCGAGGCGGAGACCGCGGCGCACGATCTGTTCGGCGAAGAACGTCTGAAAGCCTGCCTCGCGGAGGTGAAGGACCGCGCGCCGGACGAGATCATCGCAGGCGTCAAAGCCTCCATTGATGCGCACGTCAAAGGCGCCGAACAGTTTGACGACATCACCATGCTGTGTGTCCGGTATCTCGGACGGGAATAATGCGAAAAGAAACGGAATCCGGTCGGTAAAATACCGGCCGGTTTTTGATTTCGGGCAAATACCGATTCGCCCCTTGACATTCTGATCTGATGTGTTATGATACAGTCTTGTGATTTTACGGAGGAGAACTTATGGAAAAACTGCTTGCAGCGGCGCTCGCGCTTCTGATCGGGCTGCTCGTCACGCGTTTGTTTAAGCTGCTGAAACTGCATCTGCCGGACGTAACGGCGTTTCTGATCGCGGGGCTGATTGTCGGTCCGTATTGCCTCGGACGGCTCAAAATCCCGGGCGTCGGCTTTTCGAGCACGGCGGAGGTGGAGAGCATGTCGGTCATCACCAACACCGCGCTCGGCTTCATCGCATTCTCCATCGGCAACGAGTTTTTGCTTTCACAGCTCAAGACGATCGGCAAACAGGCGATCATCGTCGGTATCTTTCAGGCGCTGGCGGCAACGCTCCTTGTGGACGTGCTTCTGATCGCGCTTCATTTCATCATGCCCGACCGGCTGACGGTCGAAGCCGCGATCACGCTCGGCGCGATCGCGTCCGCCACCGCGCCCGCCGCCACGCTGATGGTCGTGCGTCAGTATAAGGCGAAGGGCAAGCTGACCGATATCCTGCTGCCCATCGTCGCGCTGGACGACGCCGTGGGGCTTGCGGTGTTCTCCGTTTCCTTCGGGATCGCGCAGTCGATGGTGACCGGTCAGACGGATATGATCGGCATCCTGGTCGAGCCGCTGATCGAGATCGTCGCGTCGCTCGCGCTCGGCGCGCTTCTGGGCTGGGTTCTGACGATCCTCGAGCGCACGTTCTTCTCGAATTCGAACCGTCTTTCCCTGACCATCGCGTTCGTGGTGCTCACCGTTGCGCTTTCGATGGTCTCCTTCCGGATCGGACGCGTCAGAATCTCCTTCTCGACGCTTCTCGTGTGCATGATGCTCGGAACGGTGTTCTGCAACATCTGTCCGCTTGCGCAGGATCTGATGCAGCGCGCGGACAAATGGACCGCGCCGCTGTTTGCGCTGTTCTTTGTGCTGAGCGGCGCTGAGCTCGAGCTCAGCGTTCTGTCGAGCGGCGCCGTCATCCTGATCGGGATCGTCTATATCCTGTCGCGGTCGGCGGGCAAATACATCGGATCCTACATCAGCTGTTCGGCGACGCACTGCGATTCCACGGTCAAAAAATACCTCGGCATCACACTGCTGCCGCAGGCGGGCGTGGCGCTCGGCATGTGCGTGACCGCATCGAAGCTCGGGACGACCGACGGCGTGCTCATCAGGAACATCATCCTGTTCAGCGTGCTGATCTATGAGCTCGTCGGACCTTTGCTCACCAAGTGGGCGCTGACCAAGGCGGGGGACATCAAGCCCTCCGGCGAGAACGTAACCGAGCGCAGAGCGCGCAAGTATCAGGAAGCGCTGGGACAGCACACCGTTACCGAAGCCGGCAGAAAACAGGCAGCGCGCAACATCGAACGCCGCAAAAAACAGGCGGCAAGAAAGGCGGCGGCAAAGCGCTGAGCGCACTGCGATACGCCCGTAAGAATCCCTATCAAAAAACGCCCGTTTTCACGGGTGTTTTTTTCGTTGCAGGCGGGGGAACACCCGCAGGTTTTTCGTTTATGGCGCGGGGAGAGGGAGAATCCCGCAGAACAGGCGGGAGCCGAGGGGAGGGGGAGCAGTCGCAAAACGATCCCGAACAACGGCGTCTGAGAATCCGCAGCTGCCTGACCGGACGAAACGGACGTGCCGAAACGGGCTCGGTCAATCGCGATCGGCACGGAGGGACGCTTTCAGCGTATACGTCGCGCCCCAGTTCCCGAGGATCGCAACGGAGGAAAACCCTGCCGAAAGCAGGGCTTCTTTTTCATGTTCAACGGTCAGCGGGGTATCAAAGTGATAGAACGCGTCGTCCTCGATGCCCTGCTCCCGTTTCAATCGGAGCAGCTCTACGCGACGGGACCGTTCTTCCTCGTCCGAATCGGCGAAATAATCCGTCAGGATGAAAAAACCGCCCGGCTTCAGCGCTCTTTGCAACTTCGCATACAGGGGGATCTTTTCTTCCTTCGTGAAATGATGCAGCGATTCGACGGATACCGCCGCGTCGAACGCGCTTTCCGGAAACGGCACGTCAAAATAGGAGCCTGCGATCAGCGTCAGCGACCGGTCCGGAAACTTCTTCGAAAGCACGTCCAGCATCCCCGGCGCAAGGTCGATCCCGGTGATCCTTGCCGTCGGGACCGTTTCAAAATAGAATCCGAGCTCCAGTCCGGTGCCGCAACCCAGATCCAGAATTTCGGAATCCGGCGCCTTCGGGAGACAGCTTGCGGTAAACGGGTAGAACTCCCGCGCCGATTCGATGCCCGTCAGCTGGTGCTCCTCGTACCCGTTCAGCCGGGCTTCAAAAAACGCGTCCATTTTCTCAAGCATGCCGCTTTTCCTCACAGTTTTCTTTTGCTCAATACCCGGTATAGTCGAACGTAAAGTGCGACCACTCGCCGTATTCGCCGACCTCGATCGGACAGACGACGGTATGGGTCTTGCGGTCAAGCGATTCAAAGGTCAGATCCCACAGCGGCGAGAACGTCTCGTCGTCCGCGACGTAGGCGGGATGCGGGTTCTCCCGCGAATAGTGCGAAACCGCGTAGAACGTCGCCGGATCGTAGAAATCCTCCTCCTCGCGCTTTGCGTCGGTCATCAGAAAATAGCGCAGCGCGCCGCCTGTGCCGAGCACGTAGGTCGGATCGATGTGGTATTCCTTTCCGTTGAGGCGCACGTAGCTCCACTGATGCCCCATCTGATCCAGGGACCGGTTGCCGCTCATGGTCGTCGCCTGCACGCCCGCCTGCAGCAGCAGATAGGAATACGCCGAGGAGATCTCGTGGCAGATGCCGATCCCGGTCTCAAAAAAGCGGTAGCACGAGGTATAATCCACGTACTCGTCGTTCATCTTCGCGTACGTATCCCAGTCGTAGGTATAGTGGTCGGAAAAGTAAATGTACAGCGTGAGACACTTCTCGAAATCCGAGTAATCGTCCTCAAAGACCACGTTCAGCATGTCCTCGATCTGCGTTCCGAATTCTTCGATCCGCGCCTTGGCTTCCTCGGGCGGCACAAGATACGTAAAGCTCGCCACGCCGTCCTTGACGGAGTGCTCCCGATCCCAGGCGTAGTCGATGAGCTCCTTCAGGATCGGCAGACAGTGCTCCGGGAATTGCCCCATCATCCAGTCGTAGGTGTACTGATCCTTACAGGCAAAGGTGTCCTCACCTTTCAGCACCGCGTCGACGAGGTTGAACCACGTCTCGCACATATCGTGACCGAAGACCTCCTCCATAAAGACGGAGCAGACCTTGGGGTTGAACGTATAGTGACCTTTCGGCGCCTCGGGAAGCTCCTCTGCGTCGATCTGCTCGCCGTATTCGCCCGTGGGAGAAGGCAGGCTCTCGACCCGTTCAAACCCCGTGACGACCGTTCCCGGCGTGAGATATTCCCAGGTGCTTTTGTCCACGCGCAGCGCGTACCGGTCCCCGTCCCGACAGAACGTGACCGTCATCGGATTGCCCTCGGGATCGACGGAACAGAAGACGACGCCTTCTTCGGAGGCGGAGACGGTGCCGCCGTCCAGTCCGATCAGACGGTACAGCACGACCTGCATGATGTGCGAGTTCTCGATCTCCTCGATCACGACGAAATCGGTATTTTCGTTTGCGTAGACGCCGACGAATTCGTCGAGGTCGACCGGACCGCGCGTTTCGGCTGTCGGCGCGGCCGTATCGGCGGGCTCCGTTCCGGCGGTCTGTGCCGGAAGAACGGTTTCTTCCGTGATCTCCGTCTGGATCGGATCCGCCGCATGCTGCGGTTCGCCCGTGCAGGCGGCAAACAGCAGCGCCGCCGCGCACAGGAATATCAAGATTTGTTTCAAGTTCGTTTTCATACCGATATTGTATCGCGGAAATGCGTCAAAATCTGCACTTTTTTGTTACATGGTTTCGATTAAGGCCGTTTTTCTGCAGCTGCAAAGAGGGGATCCGTGACCGGATCCCCCGCCTTTGGTGCTTCAAAGATTCTTGTAAAGCTCGTAGCAATCGTGTCCTTTCGGGACGTCCCTGAGCTCGCCGCGGAGCTGATAGCCGTTCTTTTTGAAAAAGTCGACGTTCCAGTCGCCCGCACTTGTCAGGATCATCGGCGCGCCGTTTTCCATTGCGAAGGCTTCCGCTTTCTGCAAAAGAGCCGTGCCGAGTCCCGTTCGCCGCAGCGATTCTTCCACATACAACCCTTCGACATAGCCCAAAGCGCCTTTGTCGACATCTGCGATCACGCCCGCGATAAGCCTGCCGTCTTTGTCGACAAGCTTCTTGTAAAAATCGACGCTCTCGTATTCCGGCTCGTAGGCTTCGCTGTACGTATGAATGCCGTTTACGATCACTTTCGCGTCGCTGTCGCTGCCGAGCGAGAGCCGGAAGCACGTGCCGCTGTTGTCGGTCGGCACGTAGTCCGGCGTGTCCCGGTCAAGATACTTGACCATGGAATAGCTGATGTAGCCGTTCGCCTTTTTCAGCGTCGTAAACACCGTGTAGCCGTGTTTTTCATAGAAGGGTCTTGCCATATAACTGGCGGTTCCGAGCGTCACGACCCGACAGCCCTTTTCCCTTGCGATCCGCTCGATCTCGCGGATGATCATGGAGCCAATCCCGTGATGGCGATAGCGTTCATCCACCCAAAGGGTGTCCAGATACATCCTGCGCCAGCGGTATTCGTATGCCTCGATGACGCATCCGCCGATGATCTTGCCGTTTTCGTCCTCTACCTTGAGGACGAATTCTTCTGCATCCGCGTCTGTTTCGTGCGGCACAATCGCGACGATCCCTTCGCCGATATACGCGGCGTCTTCTTCTGTCAAATCAACAAGTTTATATTCCATCATTCTGTTCTCTCTTTTCCGGGCGGCGGAAGTTCCGCCGCCCCGTTTCGTATTCTTACAGTTTTTTGCAGGTGA